>JACDEA010000095.1 GCA_013816725.1 Actinomycetota bacterium | reverse complement strand
GGCGCCGGGGCGTCGAAGTCCACCGGCGGAGCCGCCGGGGCCGCCGCCGGACCGGCCGGGGCCAGGAAGATCGCACCGAGCAGCGGGACCAACTGCCCCGACTACAACCCGAACATCGGGGTGTTCTGCGACCACATCCTCGTGGGCGGCACCACGGTGCTGTCCGGGCCGCTGGCCGTCTACGGCGACCAGGGCCTCAAGGGCGGGCTGGCCTGGATCAACTACTTCAACAGCGAGGTCGCTCCGAAGGAAGGCCTCCGCAAGACCAAGCTCATCTGGTACGACGACAATCTCGATACAACCAAGACGCTCCAGTACGTGCAGCGGCTCAACGAGGTCGACCACGTGCTCTACCTCGGGGGCATCACGTCGCCGGAAGCGGCGTCGAAATACATCCAGACCTCCAAGTTCCCGATGCTGGGCGACATCGGTTTGTCACCGAAGTCCTACACGAACCCGTACATCTTCCCGACCGCGCCGAGCGACATCACCCGCAACCCGTTGCGCGTGAAGCTGGCCCGCGACCGCTACAGCGCGAAGAGCTTCGCCGTCATCGAGGACGTGCTGCCATCGGTCGACACCGCACCGATCAAGGCGGCCTGGAGGAAGGGCGCCGCGGACTACGGCGTGAGGGAAACCCACGATCCGTACGAGATCTCCTCGACCGCGTCTGACTGCTCGGGACAGTTCGCGGCCGCCATCCACGACAAGCCGGAATACCTGTTCCTCCCCACCGCCACCGGCGTGCTCCTCGCCTGCCTCAGGGAGGCGCGCAAGTTCTCGGTGCAGCCGGGTTCGTCGAGTTCGCCGTGGCTCAAGGGCTGGAGCGGCGGCTCGAACCTGCAAGTCGAAGTCGACAACTGCAAGCCCACGTGCGAAGGGATGCTCTCGATCGGCACGATCTTTGCCGACCCGCGGGTGTCGCAGACCCCTCAGATGGCGACGTACCGCTCGAACATGGCGAGGTACGCACCCAACGTCGACATCACGGGGTTCATCGCGATCAACTACTACCACGCCGGGTACGTGTTTTATAAGTTGATCACGTCGTCGGGCATCGCCAGCAATCTCAACCGCGACACGCTCATCAACGCGGCCAACCACTTCGGGCCGTTCGAGACCGGCTTCGGCAACACGATCAAATGGACGCCTCAGCTGCCGCGCGAACCGTGGACCTGCGGCTACCCCGTCATCGTCAAGGGTGACAAGTGGGTCTTCGAGAGCGGCAAGAACTGTCTCTAGGGAGGACGTGACGCAATGATCTTCACCAGTCTCGGCATTCTCGTCACCGCCGGCGCGTTCCTCATCGCCGGCATCGTGCGGTCGAGCATCCCGTTGCTCGTGGTGTCGTTGATAGGTACGGCGGTTGCCGCGTTCACCCTGCTGGCCACCGCCGACATGGCTCGACGCCGCGCATGGGAGAACTCGGGATTGCCGGTCGCCGGCTCCAATGGCGGCGCCGGCGGGGCGCCTCCGGGCACCCAACCCGTTGTGATGTACGTGCCCATTGCCCAGAGCGTCGGCGCGTCGGTCGGCGCCGCCGGCGCCAATGGCGGCGGGGGCACCACGACGGCCACCGGGTCGCCCCTGCTCGGGTACGACGACATGACGGCGGGACAGATCACCAAGCTGGTGATCAGCGGCGCGCTGACCACCGAGCAGCTCATCGCCGTGCGTCGCCACGAGAAAGCCACCGCCGCGCGCAAGACGGTTCTCGATCGCCTCGACCGCGCCATCCGCAGCTAGCCATTGCGCATCGCGGTCATCGCACCCCCGTGGGTGCCGATCCCGCCGCCGCTGTACGGGGGGATCGAAGTCGTCGTCGACCGCTTGGCCGTCGGCTTCCAGCGGGCCGGGCACGAGGTGCTCCTCTACACAACCGGTGACTCGACCTGCCCGGTGCCACGAGCGTGGGCGCTCGAGGAGTCCGAGGGCCAACGAATCGGGATGGCCGTCCCCGAGCTGCGGCACGTCATGCACGCGTACGACACCGTCCGGGACTTCGACATCGTCCACGACCACACGGTCTTCGGGCCGATCTACGCCGAGCACGTCACCAACCAGCCGGTGGTCACCACGATCCACGGGCCGTTCAACGCGGAGCTGACCGACATCTACGAGCGCATCGCGCATCGCGTGCCGATCATCGCCATATCCGAGGCGCAACGCGCAGTCGTCCCCGACATCCCGATCGGGCGCGTCATCCACCACGGCATCGACGTCGCCGACTTCCCCGTCGGCAACGGCGCCGGTGGCTACTGCTTGTTCCTCGGCCGCATGTCGCCAGACAAGGGTGCGCACCGCGCCGTGATGGCAGCCGAGAAGGCGGGGGTGCCGCTCAAGATGATCGGCAAGATGCGGGAGGCATGGGAGTTCGAGTACTTCGAGGAGAACGTCAAGCCCGGGTTGAGCGCGCAGATCGAGTACCTCGGCGAAGTGCCCCACGAGGAGAAGGTCGAGTTGCTCGCCCACGCCCGAGCCTTGCTGTTCCCGATCCGGTGGAACGAACCGTTCGGCATGGTGATGATCGAGGCGATGGCGTGCGGCACGCCGGTGATCGCCTACCCCGAGGGCGCCGTTCCCGAGGTCGTCGAGCACGGGCGCACGGGGTTCCTGGTCGACAGCGAAGAGGACATGGCGGCAGCGATCGCCCGCATCGACGAGATCGACCGCTCGGAATGCCGGGCTGCGGTGGAGGGCTACTTCTCGACTGATCGCATGGTCGCCGAGCACGTCGCGTTGTTCGAAGACATTCTCGCGTCGCGCTGACGGGCCGGGCCGCGCCTACACGGGCGAAAGCAGGAGGCGGACGCCGAAGTTGTCGGCCGGCGGCACTTCGACGGCGCGGTCGAGCCCTGGCACCGTGAACGCCAGATGGTGGACGCGGCCGCCGCGGTCCGCCAGCCATGTCGCCACCGGCGACGAGGCCGCGGCCGGTGCAACCAGACGCACACGACCCGGTCCCATCCACGCCAGTTCCACCCATCGGCAGAACTCGTCGTCGCCGGCGTCGACGACCCCACCGCCGAGCAGCCCTTGGAACAATCGCAGCCCGTCGTCGAGATCGGCGACGGCGTGGGCGATGCGGTCCAGCGACGCGCGATGCGCGCCACGCGCCACGCCAATGTCGGCGACGTCGGGGCCATCCCATGCTCCGTCCGACTGGGCAAGCTGTACGACCACGCCGGGGCCGTCCTTCGGATGGAGAAAGGCCTCCTTCCACGACGGGTTCTCGAGGTTCACGCCGACGGGGCGGTAACCGGCGGCCTCGACCATGGCCAAGCCGGCGACGAGGTCGGGCACCCGGAACGTGAGGTGATGCGGACCGGGGCCGCTGCGGTCGAGGAAGCGGCGAAGGAAGTCGTTCCGTTCCGGCTCGTGCGGCTCGAGCAGTTCGAGGCGCATCTCGTTGGCGAACTTGATCTGGCCCCACGCGAAGCCCGGGTCGGGCCCGCCCCCCATCCACTCGCCACCCAGCGCGCCGACGTATTGGGGCCACGCGTCGGACCACCGTTCGAGGGCCACGGCCACGTGGTCGAGGTCGGCGCCGGCGATCACCAGGCGACTGCCTAGCATCACTGACCGGCCGGTGCCGCCCCCACGTTCGGAGCGCGGACACCCTCGCGCTGGAGCCGCTGGGTGATGCGGCCGCGCAGAGCTCGAGCAACCGGATACTGCTCCCGCGGCGCGGTTTTCACGACCAGCCGGATCGTGAGGCCGTCCTTGTCCATGGCCTGCACGCCCCAAAGCTCGGGCGCCTCGAGGATGGAGTCCTTCCACGCTGCGTCGCCGGCCACGGCGTTGGCTTCGTCGAGGATGGCGGTGGCCGCCTTCTCGACGTCGGTCTCATGAGCGACGATGACGTCGATCACCGCCCGGGACCACTCCATCGAGCTGTTGCCCACCCGCTTGATCTCGCCGTTGGGAACGAACCACACGGTGCCGTCGGTAGCGCGCAACCGGGTGACGCGCAGGGTGACGTCCTCGACGGTGCCGGTGGACTCGCCCAAGGTGATCACGTCGCCCACGCCGTACTGGTCCTCCATGATGAGGAACAACCCGGTGATCACGTCCTTCACAAGGCTCTGCGCTCCGAAGCCCAGCGCGAGGCCGACGATGCCTGCGCCGGCGATCAGCGGTGCCAAGTTGACGCCCAGCTGGTCGAGCACCATCAGGACACCGACGGCGAGCACCAACCCGCGCACAACACTGGCGGCGACCTCGCTCACCGTGTCGGCGCGCTGCGTGGCGCGCGGCGTGGCCGGGCGCATCGGGGAACGGTGGTACCCCGTACGGATGAACCGGCGGGCGGCTCGGGCGGCCAGGCGGCCGACGATCAACGCGACGGCCATGATCAGGACGATCTTGAGCGGCTTGACGAGCAGGAACTCGAGCGTGCGCGCCGCGAAGTCGCTCAGCCCGAGCTTGATCAGCAAGTCGTAGAGGTAGCCGTGGTTGTCTGCCGCCACGCGGACAGCCTCGCGTAAACCGGCGCCGCTACTGTGCCGCCCGTGCGGGCCAAACCGTGGATGGCTCTGGCGTGTGCGGCCGCCGTCCTTCTCGCCGCCTGTGACCGTGGCGCAACTCGGCGCGGCGACGGCCGCGCCGTGACCGGTGAGGACCGGTTCACCGGATCGTTGACCGTGTTCGCCGCCGCGTCACTCACCGAGGCATTCACCGACGTCGAGACGAAGCTCGAGGCCGACAACGAGAACTTCGATCTCACGTACAGCTTCGGCGGGTCCGGCGCGTTGATAACGCAGATCGAGCAGGGGGCGCCGGCCGACGTTGTCGCCACCGCCGATGAGACACAGCTTGACGCGCTCAGGGACAAGGGCTGGGTGGAGCAACCGGTGACGCTCGCCGGCAACCGACTGGAGATCCTTGTCGCCAAGGGCAATCCCAAACACATCGCCGGACTGGCCGACCTGGGCCGGCCCGACGTGCTGTTCGTGGCCGCCGACGGGTCGGTGCCGGCTGGGAAGTACGCGATGGAGGCGCTGCGACGCGCCGGCGTCACCGTCGCGCCGAAGTCGCGAGAACTCGACGTCAAGGCGGCCGCGGGCAAGGTCATCGTTGGCGAGGCCGACGCCACGATCGTCTACGTGACCGACGTGCGCGCCGCCGGCGCGCGGGCCGAAGGCATCGCCATACCCGACGCGCAGAACGTGACGGCGCGCTACGGGATCGCCGTCGTCGCCCGGTCGCGCCATCGCCAAGCGGCCCGTGCCTTCGTCGACTACCTGGTGCGCGGCGCCGGTCAGCACATGCTGCGCCGGCGCGGTTTCGTGGGGGCCACCTGAAACGGCGGCCGGTCGTCCCGGTCGGCCTGGCCTGCGTCGCCGTGGCGCTGTTCGCCGTGCCGATCATCGCCCTCGCGATCCGCGCACCGTGGTCGAATACGTGGTCGACGCTGCGCACCGGTGAGTCGCTCGACGCGTTGCGATTGTCACTCATCACGTCGCTGGCTGCGACGGCGGTCGCGCTCGCGCTCGGCGTTCCTCTGGCCTGGGTGCAGGCGCGCGTCGCTTACCCGGGCAAGCGGGTCGTGCGGGCGGTGACGACGCTGCCGATGGTCCTGCCGCCGGTCGTTGGCGGCGCCGCCCTCCTGCTGGCATTCGGCCGCCGCGGCGTGGTCGGGCCGGCGTTGGCCGATGTCGGCGTGCACCTACCGTTCACCACCGGCGGCGCGATCCTTGCCGAGGCCTTCGTGGCCATGCCGTTTCTCGTTCTCACACTGGAGGCTGCGTTCGCCACGTCGGACCGCCAGCTGGAAGAGGCGGCCCAGATGCTCGGCGCCGGGCCGTGGCGCGTGTTCCGCCGGGTCACGCTCCCGCTGGTGCGGCCGTCGCTGGTGGCCGGCGCGGTGCTGTGCTGGGCCCGGGCCCTCGGTGAGTTCGGCGCCACCATCACCTTCGCCGGAAATCTCCAGGGACGCACCCAGACGCTTCCACTGTTCGTGTACGTGAAGCTGCAGGGCGCCGACGCCGACGCCGCTGTGGTCCTGTCACTGGTGCTCGTCGCCATTTCGCTCGCGGTCTTGATCGCGCTGCGGGACCGTTGGTTGACGGTGCCGTGACGCTGCGCGCCGCCCTCCGTGTCGAACGCGGTGCGTTCGTGCTCGACGTCGACGTCAGGTGCGAAAGCGGTCGCACGGTCGCGATCGTCGGGCCCAACGGCGCCGGAAAGACGACACTGCTGCGCGCCGTTGCCGGTCTCGAGGCTTTGACACGGGGCGGCGTCGAACTGGACGGCGTCGCCATCGACGGCGTGCCACCAGAGCGGCGACGCGTCGGGTTCATGTTCCAGGACGGGCTGCTGTTCCCACACCTGTCGGCCCTCGACAACGTCGCGTTCGGGCAGCCCAACCGGCGGCGCGCCTTCGATTGGCTCGAGCGCGTCGGCCTCGGCGACAAGGCCAGTGCCCGTCCCTCCGAGCTGTCGGGCGGAGAAGCGCAGCGCGTCGCGATGGCCCGGGCGTTGGCGCCGGACCCGGCGATCCTGCTGCTGGACGAACCGCTGGCGGCGATGGACGCGGCCACGCGCAACGAGGTGCGGCGGATGCTCAAGACGCACCTCGACGGGTTTGCCGGCCCGCGCCTTCTGGTGACCCATGATCCGATCGACGCGGCAATCCTTGCGGACGAGGTGGTCGTACTCGACCGCGGCGCGGTCATGCAGTCCGGTACGCCGGCCGAGATCACCGCCCGCCCGCGTCATCCCTGGGTGGCCGACCTGGCCGGGCTCAACCTGTTCCGGGGCGACGGCGACGGGGGAACGACGATCCGCACGAGCGTCGGCGTCACCCTGCACGCGGCGGCCGCGCCGCGCGGCGCCGTCTATGCGGCCGTCAGCCCGCGCGCGGTTTCCCTCCACCTCGACCGGCCCGCCGGGTCGGCCCGGAACGTCTGGAGCGGCACGGTCGCCGCCGTCGAGCCTCTCGGTGCCGTCGTACGCGTCCGCATCGACGGCACGCCGTCGATCACCGGCGAGATCACGGCCGCGTCGGCCGAGGAGCTGCACCTAGAAGCAGGCTGCGCAGTCTGGGTCGCAGTAAAGGCGACCGAGGTCGACGTCTATCCGGCTTGATCGGGTTCGAACTCCAGGGCCAACGAGTTGATGCAATAGCGCTCGTGGGTCGGGGCGGGGCCGTCGTCGAACACGTGCCCTAGGTGGCCGCCGCACGCCTTGCACACCACCTCGGTCCGCACCGTGCCGTGGCTGTGGTCGGAGCGCAGCGCGACGGCTTCGTTGTTGGCCGGCTCGGTGAAGCTGGGCCAGCCGCTGCCGGAGTCGAACTTCGTACCCGATACGAACAGCATGGTCCCGCACCCAGCGCAGCGATACGAGCCGTCGTCGTGGTTCTCCACGAGCTTGCCCGAGAATGGTCGCTCCGTCGCCTGGTGGCGGAGCACCTGGTACTGCTCAGGGGTCAGCTGTTCGCGCCACTCTTCGTCGGTCTTCTCGACTTTGGCCATGCCCCATTCTTACCCGGCGGACAGCGCGTCGAGGCAGGCGTCGTCTACGTCGGCCAGCGACTCGACGACGACGTCGGCCAACGCCCAGCGCGGGTCACTACGGGCCTCGGGCATGGGCACCGCGATGCAGCCCATGCGCGCCGCCTTGGCCGCAACC
>JACDEA010000094.1 GCA_013816725.1 Actinomycetota bacterium | reverse complement strand
GGAGGCGGAGACGGAGCCGACCCGAAAGTGCTGAAAGACGTCGCCGCCATCGTGGGGCTGGGGGCCACGGAGTTCTCCAAGAACTCCGGCCGCAGCGCGTTGCAGCTCGCGGTGGAAGCGGTGGGCGCCGCCATCGACGACGCCGGGCTGGCACCGGCCGACATCGACGGCATGGTCACGTTCACGATGGACGAGAACCCCGAGATCGAGGTTGCTCGCCTCCTCGGCATTCCGGAGTTGAAGGTGTTCAGCCGCATTCACTACGGCGGCGGCGCCGCCTGCGCCACGGTGCATCAAGCGGCCATGGCCGTGGCCACCGGTAGCGCCGAGGCGGTCGTGTGTTATCGAGCGTTCAACGAACGATCGGGTCGCCGGTTCGGTGCCGGCGTGCAGAAACGGCCGGCCGAGGTCACCGCCGAGGGCGCGTCCTACGGCTGGTACACCCCGTTCGGTCTGGTTACGCCCGCGGCATGGGTCGCCATGTTTGGGCAGCGCTATATGCACGAGTTCGGCGCCACCAGCGAGGATTTCGGCCGCGTCGCGGTGATCGACCGCGCCAACGCGGCGACGAACCCGGCCGCGTGGTTCTACGGCCAGCCCATCACGCTCGAGGAACATCAGGCGTCGCGGTGGATCGTCGAGCCGCTGCACCTGCTCGACTGTTGCCAGGAGAGCGACGGCGCCGTGGCCATCGTGGTCACCACCGCTGAGCGCGCCCGCGACCTCCCCAACCTTCCGGTGCTGGTCCGGTCGGCGGCGCAGGGCGCCGGCCCCGACCAGCAGATGATGACGAGCTACTACCGCGAGTCCATCACCGGCCTGCCCGAGATGGGCCTCGTCGCCCGGCAGCTCTACGAACGGGGCGGCCTCACCGCCGACGACATCGACGTGGCCGTCATCTACGACCACTTCACCCCCTTCGTGCTCGTCCAGCTGGAGGAGTTCGGCTTCTGTGGCAAGGGCGAGGCGCCGGCCTTCCTCGCCGACGGCCACTGCGATCTGGTCGGGCGCCTGCCCCTGAACCCGCACGGCGGCCAGCTGGGTGAGGCGTACATCCACGGCATGAACGGCATCGCCGAAGGGGCCCGCCAGATCCGCGGTACGTCGGCCAACCAGATCGCCAACGTGAACAACGTGCTCGTGACCGCGGGCACCGGCGTGCCTACCAGCGGTCTCGTCCTTGCCCGCGACTGAGCGGGGATCGGGCCGCGGGTCGTTATCCCGCGACGGGTTCCGCGCGTAGAGTGACGACGCCGTAGACGCTGGGCGGGAAATTGGGAGGTTTGCCTGTGCGACGTTTTGTCTCGTTTGCCGGCGTCAGCTTGATCGCCGGTGGCGTAACAGCACTGCTGCTGTTCGCCACTTCGGCGCGCGCCGCGCTTCCCGAGGTGGGCCGGATCACGACCGCCCAGGCGACCAGCACGTCGATGGGGTCCGGCTCCGGCGCGACGACGTCCACGTCCGGCGCGACGACGTCCACGTCGGCGGCCACGACGAGCACGACCACGGGCGGCTCGGGGTCCGGCGCCACGACGTCGACGACTTCTTCGGGCGGCGGCACCACCACCACGAGCAGCACCACGCCGGCCACGTCGTCGAGCACCACCTCGACCACCGCGCCGTCGTGCACGACGCCTCCGTCGATCTCGGCGACCGTCCAAGCGGTGCGCCCGGGCGGCTCCACCGGTGTCAACGGTGCGTGCTTCGCCCGTGACACCGACGTGAGCCTCACGCTGTTCAGTGACCCCGTCGCGCTGGGTACGGCGCGCACCGACGGCAAGGGGAGTTTCTCGCTGCTCGTGCGCATCCCGAGCAACACCGCCGAGGGCAACCACAGGATCGTGGCGCAGGGCGCCGGCCAGTCGGCGTCGTTGCTGCTCACGGTGAGCCGCGGTCTCAGCGTCACCGGCATGAGTTGGAACCTGGCCATCCTCGGCCTCGCCCTGCTCGCGGCCGGCGTCATCCTGCTGGCCGGCGATCGCATCGCCCGGCAGGACCTCATCGAGTTCGTCTAGGGCGGCTCGGCAAGAAACTGCAACTCGTTCTACTTTCGCGGTAGCGTGGTGCTATGGCGCAGCCGGTCGCGGTAGAGGGTCGTCGGGCCCGCAACCAAGCGGTTCGGCGCAAGCGCGTGCTCGAAGCGGCCATGGCGCTGGCCGCCGCGGGCGGGTACGAGGCGGTGCAGATGCGCGATGTGGCCGAGGGGGCCGACGTCGCCCTCGGCACGCTGTACCGGTACTTCCCGTCGAAGGATCAGCTCCTCGTTGCCGCGCTGGGGGAGTGGGCCTCCACGCTCGAGCGGCGACTCAAACAGAAGCCGCCGGCCGGGGCGACGGCGGCCGATCGGGTGATCGACGTGCTGCGCCGGGCCAGCCGCGCGCTCGAGCGCGAGCCCCGCGTCACCGGGGCGATGGTGACGGCGTTGTCGTCGCCCGACCCCGACGCCGCCGCGACCAAGAACGAGGTCTACGAGACTTTGCGAGCGATCATCAGCGGTGCCATCGGCGGTGCCGCGGTCGACAGTCCCGACGAAGTCGTGCGCGTGCTCGGCTACGTGTGGTTCGCCGCGTTGGTGTCATGGGTCGGGGGGATGGCGGCCGCCGGCCTCATGGCCGACGAACTCGAGGTCGCCGCCCGCCTGCTCCTTCGCTAGGGGGCCGGCGCGCCGTGCCGATCAGCCGCTGGACCGATCAGCCGCAGAGCTTGCAGGTCTCGAGGTTGTCTCGTGCGCCGACCTTGCGCAGGCCCTTCTTGCCGGCCACGACGGGACAGTCGGGCCAATGCGCCATCGACCCCTTGGCGGTGGCGACCAGAGAACCGTTGCCCGACGCAGAGGCCCGTGACGTGGTCGGCCCAGGGGCCGCGCCGGGCGGCGTCGTGGTGCCGGGGGCGTCGCCCGGGCGCAGCGCGGTGAGCGCTTCGAGCAGCGCGTCGGTCTGCCGCCGCTGTTCCTGGACGAGTCTCGTCACCCAGTAGGCGAAGTACGAGAAGCCCCCGAGGAAGACCAGCGCCAGGCCGAACAGCCCGCCGGAGATCACGTACGGCGTCTGCTCCTGGGTGTTGATGGTGTGCGCTGCCCCCCACCACCCGAGGAGCACGACGAGAAGGCCGACGACGCCGAGCGCGCCGCCGGCGTAGAGCAGGGTGCGCTCGTTGACCCGCGCCCGCACCGCGCTGATCTTCAGGCGGCCAACGGCCTCGGTCAGCCGGGCGGTGGCCGGCGCGTGCTGGGCTACGTCAGCCATCACGATCTCCCTCGGTTTCGAGCGGGCAGATGTCAGTGGCGACGCCGGGGGACAGCGCGGCGTCGGCGAAGCGCTGCGTCATGGCGCCCAGGAACGGCAACAGGGCGAGCAGCAGGAGGATGAGCGCGACGGGTATCCCTCGTCCGGACGCGAACAGGCCCGTGCCGGCGCCGGCCAGTGCACCAGAGCCTGATTGCGAGAACGCCGCCGATCCGGTACCACCGCCGAGCGCAGCGCCGGCCAGGTCGCCGTTGAGGCCACCGGCGTCGAGACCGGCGCCGCCGGCGTCGAGCCCCGGGATCGTGCTGTTGTCGAAGGCCGGCAGTTCGAACGCCGCGGTGGCGTTGGACGACACCGATGCTCCGCCGAGCACGAGCGATTCGATGTGCGTTTCCTTCAACAGGTTCACGGCTCCTTGAGGCGACGACGGAGCGCACTTCGTGGTGTTGTCGGGCGACAACTGGCCCGTGGGCACGCCGGCCAACACCTGTGAGATCAACGGCGCGGTGCGGCCGTTGTAGTACAGCTCGATCGACACGCCGCCGGCGTAGCGCTCGGCCAGGCCGCCGTCCTTGTGCTCGAACTGCTTGATCAGCTTGATGGTGATGCCGGCGTCCTTCAGTGCCGCGTTCAGGTTGGTCCCGAGCCCGTCGAGCACGTCGCCCAAGCCCCCGGCGGGCCGGCCGGCGAGTGACACACCCTTCTCGTCGATGGTGACCTTCTGGTCGCCGATCGTTGCGCCGCCGACGCGCGTGGTGCCCGATGTCTTGGCGTTGGTTCCGTCGCTGGTGGCTGTGATGTCGGTGACGACCGAGTCGATCTCGATCGCGCCGGCCAGCATGGAGAAGCCCGACACCACACTGCGCGCCTTGGTGATGGCGCTCTCACCCTTGCCCGACGACGACGACGTGCCGGTGACCGAGCCGACATGGAAGGCGCCGGGCAGCCCGGCGTCGTTCCACGCGCCGAATGCGCCGCTGGCCGGCCCGTCGGCGGTGGCGTGCATGCGCGTGCCCGGAACCGGTGAGGTGTCGGTGTCGGCCGGGCCTTGCGGCGAGAACGCCTCGGCCCGGATCGGGTAGACCGGCACCGGGAACGGCGGCCGGCATTTTTCGTCCTCCTGGGCGATAGCCGAGCCGAGATCGGCAATGAGTGGTCCGGGAAAGGCCAGGCTGGCCAGCCCGTAACCGGTCGGTCCCGACGCCAGCGAGGCGTAGGCCTCGGGCACGCTGAATTGCACGATGGGCGAGACCGGAAGGAGGCCGGGGCTGTCGTAGGTGAACTGCATCGGGCTGGCCCGGGCCAACAGGCTGTAGCCGCCGAGGGGCGACTCCTGCTGCGCGCCGGCCGGGCCGGCGAGTACCGGCGTGAGGCCGAGGGCCACGACCGCGGCCACCGCGGCCAGAGCGCTAAACCGTCGCCGGGACATTGGCCACCTCCTCGCTGATCTCGGTGGCCGGCGACGCCGCCGGGCCACGGGGGCGGCGCGTGTCGCCCGCCCGCTGGGCGATCATCCCCGCCAACCCGTTGGGCTGACGGCCGAGGCTCACCGCGGTGGCGCCGATGCCGAGGAACACCAGGCCGGCGAGATCCGGCGCGCGGCTCTGCACGACGGGCAGGAGCGCGAACAGCGCGCCGCCGATGAACGCGCCGCTCACTGTCGTCACGCCGCCGACGACGGCGAGTAGGTACAGCGGGAGGTTGTTCAACGCGGTGAAGTCGATGGTCCCTACGGTGCCACGCAATCCGCCGACAAAGGCA
The DNA here is from genome assembly GCA_013816725.1 of Actinomycetota bacterium. Taxonomy (GTDB): domain Bacteria; phylum Actinomycetota; class Acidimicrobiia; order Acidimicrobiales; family JACDEA01; genus JACDEA01. The sequence goes on along the minus strand of JACDEA010000094.1, from coordinate 2,659 downwards.
CCGCCCACGCCGGCGATGGCTGCGGAGATCATGAACACGATCAGCTTCGTGCGGCGGACGTCGAGGCCCAGCGTGGCGCAGGCCGCTGGGCTGTCGCGCATGGCCGCCAGCGTGCGCCCGAGGCTGCCGCGGCGCAGCGCCAGCACGCCGACGGAGAGGGCGGCGAAGGCGAACGCGGTCAGCATGAAGAACGCCGTCCCGCTGCGGAACGACACGCCGAACACCTGAAGGCGCCCGACCTGCACGTTGCCGCCGCCGAACACCCGCGAGTCGTTGAAGATCAGGTAGTCGGCCAGGACCGCGAACGCGAACGTGAGCAGCGCGAGGTAGATCCCCTGGAGCCGCATGGCCGGGAGGGCGACCAGCACACTGACCGGGATGGCGATGGCCGCGGCGGCGACCAGCCCGAGCAGCGAGTCGCCCCCCAGGACCGAGCCCATGGCCCAGGCGCCGAGGCCGACGAAGGTGAGCTGCGACAGCGATACCTGCCCGCTGTAGCCCGACAGCACAACGAGCGAGAGCATGATGATGGCGAAGACGAGACCCTGGGTCATGTCGGGGAGCGACGTCGACGGCGCCAACGCGGAGATCACCAAGGCCAACGCCAGGAAGCCGGCGCCCCGCGCCAGACTCTCGTTGAGGTTGGGTATGCGCGGCGTGCTGCGCCCGACGACGCGTCCGATGCGCAAGCGAGCCTCAGGGAGCGCGAGCAGCGCGGCGAAGAAGAACAACGTCGGCAGCGACGGCCGGAGGCGGCTCACGAACGACCCCTCGGGGAGGTAGCCGATGGCCAGGTTCTCGATGACGCCGAGCGCGAGCGCGCCGGCGAACGTGAGCGGCAGGCTGCGGAGCTTGCCGACGATCGCCGCCGCGTAGGCATTGACGACGAGGAACGTCATGACGATCGGTTCGAGGTTGAGCTTGGGCGCCACGAGCACGCCGGCGATCGACGCCAGCATGCTGCCGAGGATCCAGCTGGTGCGGGCCACCGTGGTCGGCTTGGCGCCGTTGAGGCCTGTCAGCTCGGGGTTGTCGACCACGGCACGCATGGCGACGCCGATCCGGGTGCGGAACAGCAGTATGCGCAGCGAAATCGCGACGGCGATGGCCACCGCGATGAACGCGAGCTCGTCCCATGTGACAGTGCGGCCCACGAGCTGAACCTGGCGGTTACCGAACAGTGGCTCGAGGAAGCGGGCCTCGCCCGGCTTCCATAGCGCCTGAACGCCGCCGATGAGGCCGACGGTGAGGCCGACCGTCACGACGAGCGTGGTGGCCACGGTCGCGCCGCGCAGCCCCCGCATCAGGATCCGCTCGACCGCGGTGCCGAACAGCGGCGCGAACACGAAGATCACCAGGACGAGCGCGAGCGGTGTCGGCACGTGTTGCTGCACGCGTAGTTGCCAGTAGATGAATCCGGCCAGCATTCCGATCGCGCCGTGGGCGAAGTTGAAGACGCCGGTGGTGGTGTACGTGAGGACGAGGCCGCTGGCCGCGACCGCGTAGATCGATCCGGCGACAATGCCCAGGACGATGTAGCCGAGGAACTGCTCCACTAGTTGCTTGCGATCTGGCGCGTCAGCAGCATCAGCAGTGGAAGCCCGACGACGCCGGCTCGAGCCGTTGCCACTTCTGGCTCACGATCTTGACGACGAGGAAGCAGTTGGCCCAGTGCTTGCCGGCCGGGTTGATCGGCGCCAGCATCCCGCTGGCGTCGAACTTGGTGACCTTCTTCAGCTCGCCGACTACCGCGTCGCGAGTCGGTTTGGGTCCCGCGCTCCGCATCGCCTGTACGAACAACTCGGTGGCCGACCAAGCCAGGATGGCGAAGAAATCGGGGGCGACACCGGGAGCGGCTTGGTGGAAGAACTTCAGGAACGTGGCCACCGCCTTGTTGTTGGCCTGGTTCTCGAAGATGTCGTAGAAGAGGTGAAGCACCACGCCGTCGGCCGCGTCCTTGGCCCGGTCGATGAACTGCTGCCCGTAGGCCTGCGCGCCGTACGCCGCGACCTTGGGCTGGTAGCCCTGCTGCTTCAGTGCCTTGGCCAGGCTGGCCATGCCGGAGAGCTCGAGCGTGGTGAGGAGGACGTCGACCTTGTTCTCTTGGATCTTCGCCGCGATGCCGCTGTAGTTCGTCTCGGTCACCGACACCTCGGCTTGGTATGGCACCGAGAGGCCGGCCCGCTGCATGTCCTTCACGTAGCCCTGCGCTCGCGCTCGGGCGATCGGCTGGCCCGGCCACACAACCGCGCCGACCTTGGCCCCCATCGTCTGCTTGTAGTAGTTCAGCGCCGGTATCGAGCCGTTACCGCCGTCGGCCAGGTCGATGGGCGACGTCGAGAAGTTGTTGGGCAATTTGATGCGAGCGTCGGAAAGCGAGAGGCCGACGTCGGGGATGTTCGTGCCTTGGAGGACGGCGGCGCCGCCGTCGTCGACGACCGACAAGCCCCCGACGAACGCGAACACCTTGGGCTTGAGCTTCTCGGTCTCCGAACGGTTGGCGCCGGTATCGAAACGGTCGTCGGCGTTGACAACCTTGAGTTGCCGGCCGCACACGCCGCCTTGGCTGTTGGCGTAGTTGGCGTAGGCCTGCACCGCGCTCTGCGACGTGCGACCGAAGCCAGGTACCGGCCCGCTCATGATCGAGACGTTGCCGACG
>JACDEA010000093.1 GCA_013816725.1 Actinomycetota bacterium | reverse complement strand
GTATTTGTCTGACAGTTCGGCCCGCGCCGCTCGCCAGCGGGCAATCACGACGTCGGGTTCGTGCCAAATCTCGTGTTCGGTGAATCGGACGACTTTGAGGCCGGCCTCGCCGAAGGCGGCATCGCGGGCTTCGTCGTCCTCGCCGTCGATAGGTGCGAAGTGGAACATCTCGCTGTCGACCTCGCCGATCAGGGGCAGTTCGGGGTCCTTCCCGTCGACGCGCCCGATCCAGCGCGAATCGTCGCCGAGGTTGCTCTGCCGCTTCAGCCGCGGCAACCCTGCGTTTTCGAGTATCGAGAAAAACCGATCCTCGAGGTTGCTGTCGGGAAGGTCGAAGTCGATAGGCGTGATGGCGAGCACGTGTCGCATGGCCTTCGTGCCGGCGCGCCCTCTACGAAGCCACTCAGGCCCCATGCGATGAATGACGCCGCCTGAGGTGAGCTTGCGTCGCCACGCGTTCTTGATCGTGCGGTGAACCTTCAGCCACGGGTACCGAGCTGCCAGGTCATAGATCGCACGCGTCGGCGTAACGGATGGAACGCCATTGATCCGCATCGTGTGATGCGGCGGGAGCGAGCGCAGCTCGTGGATCCTGACGAAGTCGAGCGCGTAGTTCCGTTGGCCGCGATCGATTGCGATGTGAACGCGCGACTTCCGCGGATACCCCGGTAGGTCGCACAGCGCCAGCGTCGTCTCACCGCAGAGCACCCCGCCCGTGTGGAGAACCGCGATCATGCACAGCTGCTCATAGGACCGTCGACCGCCGACCAGCCTGAGCACGCGGTGGGTTACCCATTCCCATTCACCGGACGACACGCGGGCGGTGATCTGTCTCCAGTCGGCGCCGCACGAGCGGGCCTGTGCCCGCGAGAGCACGTGGTGCTGCTTGCGCGCCAGCGCTCGCATCCTCGCGTCGAGTTCCCGGTCCAACACACCCGACAGGAAACCACCGGGGTGTAACAGCCTCGCCCGCCGACCCGTCCCGGCGGCGAACTGTCAGACAAATACCGGCCCCGGGGGTAGGTATTTGTCTGACAGTTCGAGCGGGGTGGGGCTCGGCGACCACTGGGCGACCACCAAACAGGGCGGGTTTGGCCGAGACTGTGGACGATGAGCGCGGAGTCACTGCAGGAGGCCGAGGTCGGCACACCGATCGGACGCCGCGTGGTGCTGGGAATGGCGGCGGTCGGGGCCGCCGGTGTGCTCTTCGGCTCACGGGTGCAGGACTGGCTCGGCAACACCCTGGCGCCGATCACCGCCCGCGACGGCACTGGCCTCTCGTCGCTGCTCCCCGTCGGGCGGTTCCGCATCTATTCGGTGACGGGATCGCTGCCGTCGAAGTTGGCCGCCGACTACCACCTGCAAGTCGACGGCCTGGTCGACAAGCCCTTCACGCTCACGTTCGACGAGCTGACCGCGATGCCGGCGACGGGCCTCACGGCCGACTTCCAGTGCGTGACCGGCTGGCGGGTGCACGAAGTGCCGTGGGTCGGCGTGAAGCTCCGCGACCTTCTTGATCGCGCCGGTGTCAAGCACCGCGCCGCCGGCGTCACCTTTCAGTCCTTCGACGGGCTGTATACCGAGAGCCTGTCGATGGACCAGGCCCGGCGCGATGACGTGCTCGTCGTCTACCGCATGGAACGCAAGCCCGTGTCGCGCAACCACGGCGGGCCGGTGCGGCTCTACGTCGCGCCGATGTATGGCTACAAGTCCTGCAAGTGGCTCGAGCGCATCACGGTGACGAGCAAGGTCGTGCCGGGCTACTGGGAAGTGCGCGGTTACGACCAGGACGCGTGGATCGGAAAGTCCAATGGTCGCGAAGACGCTCCGGTCTGAATCCGAGGCGGAGCGGTTCAGCGGCGGCGAGCGCGCCCTGCACTGGGTGAATTCGACGCTGTTCATCGTGCTGCTGCTCACTGCGTCGGCGCTCTATGTCGGACCGTTGTCGGCCATCGTGGGTCGGCGCGACCTCGTCAAGTGGATCCACGTGATCTGCGGCCTCGCCCTTCCCCTGCCTCTCGCCCTGGCCGCGTGGCGTTCGGCGCCGTTTCGGGCCGACGCACGTCGCCTCAACCGTTTCGGGCCCGAGGACTGGAAGTGGCTGCGGCGGCGCCGGACCAACATTCCCGGGAAGTTCAACGCCGGTCAGAAGCTGAACGCCGCGTTCATCGCCGGCGCCATCCCGGTGATGCTGGCCACGGGAGTCATCATGAAATGGTTCGGGCCGTTCCCGCTGCCCTGGCGGACCGGGGCGACCTTCGTGCACGACCTCATGGCCATCGCGCTGTTCATTGTCATCGTGGGTCACATCGTCAAGGCGCTGAGCGACAAGCCGAGGCTCGACGCCATGTTGCGGGGTCGAACAGACGTTCGATAGGCTCGGGCCATGGCCACGCCGGTGCGCTGGCGCACAACCGACGACAACAGCCCGCAAGGATCGCTGTTCGACGCCGACGCACTGCTCGACCACCACGTAGGCAAAGGCGAGTTCCGCGGCCTCGAGTTTCTGCACGTCAACGCCCGCCGCATCATCAACGAGGTCCCCAACGTGTCGCGGATGCCGTTCCGCTACACGATCAACGCCTACCGGGGCTGCAGTCACGCGTGCGCGTACTGCTTTGCCCGGCCGACGCACGCCTACCTCGACCTCGACATCGGGCGCGATTTCGACACCAAGATCGTGGTGAAGGTGAACGCGGTCGAGCGGCTGCGCGCCGAACTGCGCCCGAAGCGGTGGGGCGGCCACCACATCGCCATGGGGACCAACACCGATCCGTACCAGCGGGCCGAGGGCAAGTACCACCTCACCCGGGGGATCGTCGAAGTACTCACCGAGGCGGCCAATCCGTTCTCGATCCTCACCAAGTCCACGCTGATCCTGCGCGACCTCGATCTCCTCGTCGAAGCAATCCAGCGGGCTGACGTGCACGTCAACTTCTCGATCGGCACGCTCGACGAGGAGGTGTGGAAGCTCGCCGAACCGGGCACGCCCCACCCGCGCCAGCGGGTCGAGGCGGTGGCGAGGCTGAACGCGGCCGGCGTGCCGTGCGGCGTGCTGGTAGCGCCGATCCTCCCCGGGCTCTCTGACCGCCCCGAACAGGTTGCCGCCGTCAAGGCCGCCTGCGCCGAAGCGGGCGCCTCCAGCGTCTCGGTGATCAACCTGCACCTGCGCCCAGGCGTGCGCGAGCACTTCATGGGCTGGCTGGGCGAGGCCCGGCCCGACCTCGTCCCGACCTATGAGCGGTTGTACCGAAAAGGCGCCTATTTGAGGGGTGAGGCTGGCGGCGGAGGGTAAGAGAAATAGATCCTCCTCAAAAGCGCACGAAAACCCCGTTGTTTGGCCGTTCACCGGCCGGTTTCCAAGGTGAACGCCGCCGCCTGAGGTCACACTGGATTGCAGCACGCCGAAACACCCGACACCCGAACAAAGGCCCCCAAATGGAAAAGCACGACGACGACGACGCACTGCTGACGCCGGCGGAAGTAGCGCGCATGTTCCGGGTCAGCCCCAAGACCGTCACGCGTTGGGCCCGAGCGGGCAAGCTCACAGCCATGCGCACATTGGGCGGACACCGCCGTTTCCGGGCGTCGGAGGTCCGTGGACTGCTCGGCCGAGTCGAGGAGACCTCCGAGTAGCGCTTAGCGCAGCTCGCCCAGGCCATCGCCGACGCGCCACCTGTCACGAAGTGGGGTGTACACCCCGCTTCGTGACACCTCGCCGAGAATTACGTGAGTAGGACGACCTTGCCGAACTTGGCCCCGGCGGCGAACCGCTCGTAGGCGGCGCCCACGTCGTCGAGCGCGAAGGTGTTGGCGACGGGCACGCGGAGGCGCCCGGCGGCGACGAGAGGGAGGACATGCGCCTCGACCCGCCGTGCCGCCATTGCCTTTTCCTCGAGCGGGCGGGCCCGCAGCGTCGAACCGTGGATGCTGCCCCGCGCTCCCATCAGTTGGAGCAGGTTGATCTCGGTCGACGCGCCGGCCCCTATGCCGATCACGCTGATGCGGCCACCGGTGGCCAGCGCGCCGAGATTGGCCGCCATGTTCGGCCCGCCGACGAGTTCGAGGATCACGTCGAACGGTCCGAGCGGGGCGAATGCATCCGGCGCCACCACGTCACCGGCGCCCAGGTCCCGCACCGCGTCGTGCAGTGCCGCGTTGCGCACTGTGGCGGTGACTCGCGCCCCGGCGGCGGCGGCCAACTGCACAGCGGCGGTTCCCACCCCGCCGGCCGCACCATGGATCAGCACCCGCTCGCCCATTGTCAGCCCGCACTGCGTGAACAGCGCGTCGTGCGCCGTCGTGAACGTTTCGGGAAGGCCGCCGGCCGCCGGCCAGTCGAGCGCTTCGGGCACCGGGATGGCGACCCGTTCGTGCACGACTGCCAGTTCGGCCTGGCCGCCGCCGCCCAACAGCGCCATCACGCGGTCGCCTACCGCGAAGCGCGTCGCGTCCTCGCCCAGCGCGACGACGTCGCCCGCTATCTCCAGGCCGGGAATGTCGGGCGGCGCGCCGGGCGGTGCCGGATAGAAGCCCCGGCGCTGGAGAAGGTCGGCGGCGTTGAGGCCGGCCGCACGGACGCGCACGAGGACTTCGCCCCGTTGCGGGATCGGGTCGGGTTTGTCGGTCACCACGACCTGGCCGTCGACGACGGTGGCTGCTTTCACGACGCCAACCTAGATTCACGGCCATGGGTCGACTCGACGGAGAGGTCGCGGTGATCACCGGCGGCGCGTCCGGGATCGGCTTCGCCACGGTGCAGCTTTTCGCGGCCGAGGGGGCAGCGCGACTCGCGCGCCGTCACCCAGCGGTGACGACGAGCTTGCCCACCATCGGTGGGTGGATAAGGCAGGCGTAGTCGTACGTCCCCGGCTTGGAGACCCGCAGCGTGTATTCGATGAACGGCTGGGCGCCGACGACGCCGGTCGACCAGAACCCGTCGCCGTCGTAGGTGCCGCCGTCGATCTTGACCGGCCCCTGGCCCTGTTGCTCGGGCATCGGGGGCGCGCCGCCCGCCGGCGCCCGCAGCTTGGGGTTCATCCGGATACCGCCGGTCGACTTGAAGTCGACGATCGGGAAGTACTTGGGCACGTCGAAGGTGATGGTGTGATCGCTGCCCATCATTCGCCACGTGACCGGTTCACCGGCCTTCACGGTCAGGCGCTTGGGCAGGAACTCGTTGATGGCGACGTGCCCGGCGGCGTCCGACGCCAGCCCGGCGAACGGCCCCTTCAGCTTGCGGCCACCGAAGTCGATCTCGCCCTTGTCGTGGGCCGACCGGTAGACCTTCTCGAGCGGCGCCATCAGGTCGTCGATCTCATTGCGGGCTTCGCGTGTCACCTGGTGCTGCGACGGGACCTTTGCGCCGCGGCGGCGCACCTCGACGGTCGTCATCTGGCTCGGGCCGTGGATGGCGCAATAGAACAGGTACGTCCCAGGCTTGGCGTCGGCCGCGATCGGGACCCGGTAGGTGTTCCCGCGTGGTCCTTCATAGGGGAGGATCCCGCTGTTGTAGAAGGCGTGGGTGCCGTCGAAGGCGGGCTGGCGCTGATCGACCTTGGCGCAGGGCTTGCCGGGATCCTCGGGAGGCGTACCAGTGCGCAGGTAGCACGGCTGGCCCAGGTTCTGGGTGATGTTGCCGTCGTTGTCCATGGCGAAGCCCAGCCCCTCGAACGCCGTGTTCGACACCTCGTCGATCGTCTTGTTGACGTCGGTCAGCGGCGTCGCCGGCGGCGTGTCGAGGTCGGGCAGGCCCACACCTGCGGCACGCAACGCCCGCCACGCGTTGACGAACCGTTCACCGACATCGCGAGGCTGGGCCACTTTCACCGCGGCGGCGAACTCGGCGAACGTGGTGTTGCCGGCGTTCTCGGGGTCGGGCAGCCCCGGGTTCTTGGCTCGGAGCACGCCGTACGTGTCGAACAGCGTCAGCCAGTTCTTCAGGGGCCGCAGGATGCCGGTGATCGACGCGCCGCCGGTGATGGTGTGAGGCTCGCCGGTCCAGGTCTGGCGAAATTCCACGGTCTGGCCTTGAGTGACGGCGATGTTGTTGGGGAAGTTGGCCAGGGCGAACGTTGCGAACTCGTCGTGGCTGAAGTCGACCAGCACCACGCGCTTGCCGCTGTCACCCCCACCGCAGGCCACGGCGACCATGCTCACGACGATCGCGGTGGCAATGAGAGTGCGGGCCGCCGCCCCGCGCGTCACCGCTACGCCCCGACCAGGCCGGTGAGCACGTCGAGCGTGCGGGGGATGTCGCCGTAGACCGCGGCGACGAAGTCGGTTGCGCCGGCGTCGAGCACGCGCTGGATCTCCTTGGCGACCGTGCCTTCGTCGCCGACGATGGCCACGTCGGCCGGACCGGCGGCCCCCTCCTTGTCGAGCATGGCCCGGTACGACGGCAGCTGGCCGTAGATGGCGAAGATCGTGGCCGCTTCCTCCCGGGCCTTGTCGGGATCGGCGGTGATCGACACCGGCAGGGCGGCGACCACGCGCGGCGTGGCCCGGCCCGCCTTCTCCGCCGCCTTGAGGAGTGACGGAACGATGTGATCGCCGATCGTCGCCGGACCGGTCATCCACGTCACCGTGCCGTCGGCCTCGGCGGCGGCCAAGTCGAGCATGCGCGGTGCCAGGGCGGCGAGGAGCAACTGGGGCGGCTGGGCGCCGGGCACGTCGAGCGGCCCCATGCCCCGCCAGGTGAGTGTTTCGCCGCTGACCGACGCGGACTCGCCGTGCAGCAACGGCTTGAGGATCGACAGGTACTCACGCATGTGGCGCGCCGGCTTGTCGAACGACATGCCGTACATCCCCTCGATGACGACCTGGTGCGACAGGCCGATGCCCAACGACAGCCGGTTCCCGATGGCGGCCTGCACCGTCATGGCCTGCATCGCCAGGGCCTGTGGGTGACGCGGGTACGTCGGCACCACCGCGGTGCCCAGTTCGATGTCGCTGACCTCGCGGCCGATCACGGCGATCGCGGTGAGGGCGTCGAGCCCGAAGATCTGCGACAGCCACACCGAGGAGAACCCCCGCGCTTTGGCGTCGGCGACCTGCTTGACCGCGTCGTCGAGACCGTTGGCCGAGAGCATCGTTCCTATGCGCATGGCCGGAGGCTACGCGCCAGTCAGTAGACCCTGCCGCCTGACTGCACGAGGTCCGAGCGGTAGATCGAGGCGTACCTGACGACCGAGCCGGTCTGTGGGGCGTCGATCATCTGCCCGCCGCCGACGTAAAGGCCCATGTGGTGCAGGTCGCTGCCGAAGAAGACGAGGTCGCCGGGCTGCAGGTCGGCGATGGCGACGCGCGCCGTTTCGTTGTACTGGGCTCCGGTGTAGTGCGAGAGCGTCTTGCCCGCCGCCTTCCAGGCCCACGCGGTCAAGCCCGAACAGTCGAACGTGTCAGGCCCCGAGCCACCCCACTGGTACGGCTTGCCCAGTTGGCGCTTGGCTTCTTCGACCGCGCTAGCCGCGCCCTTGTTGGGCGGAGGCGGCGGGTTGACCGGCGCCGTGCCTGTGTTGTGGTTGACCGGAGCGGCCGACGCCGATCGTGGCGCCGGAGCGCTGTTCGGGCTCGACGCCGTCGCTGGCGCGGCGCGGCGGGCAGCCGCCAGCGCGGCCTGGACGCGTCGCGCCTCCTCGTCGGCCTTGCGGCGCTGCTCGGCGG
>JACDEA010000092.1 GCA_013816725.1 Actinomycetota bacterium | reverse complement strand
GTGTGACGCCTTTCCGGGCTCCTGTCAGGCCGGGCAATCAGGATGAAGGGCACACTGGAGGCCATGTTCGACGTCGAAAACCTCGTTGCCGAGTGCCAGACCGCGATCAAGGAGCACACGCCCGCCCTGGCGGTGCGCGACGTCCTGCGCCGCACGCTCGACCGCCCGCTGGAGGTGGCCGAGGCATTCGCGGCCCAGGAGGGCGGGCTGGAGTTCCTGCACGTGTCGCCGGAGCTGACGGTGTTGCACGTGACGTGGGCGCCCGGCATGCAGCTCTACCCGCACAACCACGAGATGTGGGCCGTCATCGGGATCTACGGCGGGCAGGAGGACAACACGTTCTTCCGGCGCGACGGCGACGGCGGCCGGAGCCTGATCGAGAGCGGCGGCGGCAAGGCGCTGCGGGAGCGGGACGTGTTGACGCTGGGCGACGACACGATCCACGCAGTCGCCAACCCGCTCGAGCGCCTGACCGGCGCCATCCACGTCTACGGCGGCGACTTCGTCAACCAGCCCCGCAGCCAGTGGCCCCCCGAAACCCGCACCGAAGAGCCCTTCGACGTCAGCCGCCTCCAGGACCAGTTCGCCTCAGCCAACGCCGCCTGGCGGGGGACCGCCTAAAAGCCATGTGCGCCAAGTATCGATTTCGTTGCTAACTCGCGACGGACTCCGAGATCCCGGCTTTTTTCAGCGGTTTCGGGGCCGAAATCGAGTTCCGTCGACGGAATGCAACAGAATCGATACTTGGCTCAGTCGCCGCTCATTCGCCTCAGCGAACGACGCCGGGCGGGATGTTACTCTTCGGTAACATGACCGACTTTTCTCTCGAGCTGAACGAAGACCAGTTGCAGATCCAGAAGTGGGTCCACGACTTCGCCGAGAACGTGATGCGCCCGGCCGCCGCCGAGTGGGACGAGAAGGAAGAGACCCCCTGGCCGATCATCCAGGAGGCGGCCAACATCGGCCTGTACTCGCTGGACTTCATCCTCAACTCCTTCAACGACCCCGTCGGGCTCACCCTGCCGTTGGTGATGGAGGAGATGGCGTGGGGCGACGCCGGCATCGGCCTGGCGATCTTTGGCACCACGCTCGGCGTCGTCGGCATCGTGGCCAACGGCACGCCCGAACAGGTCATGGAGTGGGTCCCGCAGTGCTTCGGCACGCCGGAGAAGATCCAGCTGGCCGCCTTTGCCGTCAGCGAGCCGGACGCCGGCTCCGACGTCAGCTCATTGCGCACCCGGGCCGTCTATGACGAAGCCAAGGACGAATGGGTCCTCAACGGCACCAAGACGTGGATTACCAACGGCGGCATCGCCGATATCCATGTTGTCGTCGCCGCCGTCGATCCCGCGCTGGGCTCGCGTGGTCACGCCAGCTTCGTCGTCCCGCCGAACACGGCCGGGCTGTCGCAGGGCCAGAAGTTCTCGAAGATGGGGATCCGGGCCTCGCACACCGCCGAAGTCGTGCTCGACGACGTGCGGGTTCCCGGCTCGTGCCTTCTCGGCGGCAAGGAGAAGCTCGACGCCCGCCTGGCCCGCGCCCGCCAGGGACAGAGCTCGAAGGTGCAGGCGGCGATGGCGACGTTCGAAGCGTCGCGTCCCGCCGTCGGCGCGCAAGCGCTCGGCATCGCCCGGGCGGCGTATGAGTACTCGCTCGACTACGCCAAGGAGCGCAAGCAGTTCGGCCGGCCGATCATCGAGAACCAGGCCATCGCCTTCAAGCTGGCCAACATGCGCATGCACATCGACGCGGCGCGGCTGCTCGTGTGGCGGGCGGCGTGGATGGGCAAGGCGGGCAAGCCTTTCGAAGCCGGCGAAGGCTCGATGTCGAAACTGTTCGCCGGCGAGACTGCGGTCTGGGTCACCGAGGAGGCGATCCAGATCCTCGGCGGCGCCGGCTACGTGAAGGACCACCCCGTCGAGCGCTGGCACCGCGACTCGAAGATCTACACGATCTTCGAAGGCACCTCGGAGATCCAGCGCTTGGTGATCAGCCGCGCCATCAGCGGCGTCCACATCAAGTAGCGCCTGCGAAAAGCCACGTGTCGGTGCCAGGTCGCGTTTTTCGGTAACTGAGCACCGACAGACGCGGTTTGGCGGCGCCGCGCACCGCATATAGGCCATCTGGCAGATGATGCGGCGGGCGTCGGCGTTGATCGTGGGGGAATGCCTGATGAGCGCCGTACCCGCCGCCCGCTCGCCTGCCTCGCCGCCGTGAGCCAGTCATGACGACCGAACTGCCCGATCTGCCACACTCGATGATCACTACCGACGCGCTGCCCACCGGGGTTGTCACCTTCCTGCTCAGCGACGTCGAAGGGTCGACGCAGCTCTGGCAGGCGGGCGAGGACAACGCGGCCCGGGCCATTGCCCGTCACTACGAACTCCTCGGCGCCGCCGTCGCGCTCCACGGCGGGGCGCGACCGGTCGAGCAGGGCGAGGGCGACAGCGTGGTCGGTGCGTTCTCGATGGCGTCGGACGCGCTGGCCGCTGCCCTCGACGTGCAGCGGGCGTTCGCGGCCGAGGAGTGGCCGGGCGACGTCGACCTCAAGGTTCGCATCGGCTTGCACACCGGTGAGGCGCACCTGCGCGACGAACACAACTACTTCGGGAACACCATCATCCGCTCGGCGCGTCTGCGCGCCATCGCCCACGGGGGCCAGACCGTGCTGTCGCGGGCCACCGCCGACGTGGTCTCCGGCCACCCTCCCGACGGCGTGACGTTGCGCGATCTCGGTGAGCACTACCTGAAGGACTTGGGCGATCCCGAGCGCGTGTACCAGCTGTGCCACCCCGACCTGCCCGACGAGTTCCCCCCCTTGCGCTCGTTGAACCGCCACGTCCACAACCTTCCCGGGCAGCTGACGACGCTGGTCGGTCGTGAGCGCGAGCTCCGCGAGCTGCACGCCGCGATCGACGGCGCCCGCCTGCTCACGCTCACCGGTGCCGGTGGGTGCGGCAAGACCCGCCTCGCTCTCCAGTTGGCGGCCGACGTCGCCGAGCGCCACGCCGACGGAACGTGGTGGATCGAGCTGGCCCCGGTGTCGGCGCCCGACCTGGTGGCCGCGGCGGTGGCCGCTGCCCTTGGCTTCCGTGAGGAGGAGGGCAAGCTCCTGGTCGACACGCTGGCCGAGCAGCTGGCCGACGTCACGACGTTGCTCGTCCTGGACAACTGCGAGCAGGTCCTCGACGCAACGGCCCGCCTCGTCGACGAGCTGCTGCGTCGCGTCCCCGGACTGCGCGTCATCGCGACGAGCCGGGAGCCGCTCGGCATTCCTGGTGAGACGACGTGGCGCGTTCCGTCGTTGGACGACACTGCCGCGTTCGACCTCTTCATCGACCGCGCCAACCATGCCCGCCCCGGATTTGCCCCTGGCGACGACGAGCGGTCGGCTGTCGTTCGCATCTGTGATCGGCTCGACGGGATCCCGCTGGCGATCGAACTGGCGGCGGCTCGCGTGCGCATGATGCATCCGGCGCGCATTGCCGCCGCCCTCGACGAGGGTTTCCGCGTGCTCACCGGCGGCGCCCGCACGGTGATGCCGCGCCAGCAAACGCTCGAAGCGTGCATCGGGTGGAGCCACGACCTGTTAAACGACGAAGAGCGCGCGCTCTTCCGTCGCCTCGCCGTGTTCGCCGGCGGCTTCACGCTCGAAGCGGCTGAGGCGGCGACGGCGGGCGACGACATCGAGGTCTACGCGGTGCTCGACGCCGTCTCGCGCCTCGTCGACAAGTCTCTCATCCACGTCGACCACGGCGGCGGGGGCGGCCGCTACCGGTTGCTGGACACCATCCGTCTGTTTGCGAGAGACCGGCTCGCTGATGCCGGCGAGAGCGACGCCGTGCGTCAGCGACACCTCGACTTCTTCGTGGCACTCGCCGAGGCGGCCGAGCCGGCACTCGTCGACGCCGACGGCCCCGCCCGTCTCGCTGTGCTCGAGCGCGAGCACGACAACATCCGCGCTGCTCTGGAGTGGGCCGACGCCACCGGTGCACAAGCCTCTCTACTTCGGCTCACCGCGGCGCTGACGATCTTCTGGGAAGTGCGCGGCCACCTCGCCGCCGGCGGGCGGTGGTTCGCACGGGCGTTGGCGCGCGACCCGGAGGAACGCTCGGCGCGGCGCGCCAGAGCCCTGTGGGGCGCCGCTCACATAGCCCTCTACAGCAACGACTTCGCCACCACCCTCGAGCGGGCACCGGCGGCGTTCGCTATGGCCGAAGAGGTGGGAGATACCAAAGCCATGGCCAGGGCGCTCAACACCCTGGGTTACCTCCAGCTCTGGTCCGACCCTGACGCGGGCCGAGCCGCGCTCGAGCAGAGCGTCGAACTCGGCCGCGGGATTGGCGATAACTGGTCGGTGGCCGACGGCCTCAAGATGCTCACCGTTACGTGGCTGGTCCAGGAGGACGACGACAACCTGATCCCGGCGATCGACGACCTGCGAGACGCGGCGACGGCGCTCGGTAACGGTTTCTTCCTCGCCTGGCACCACTGCTGCCGGGCGTGGGTGTCCCTCCGCCGCGGCGCCCTTCCCGACGCACGGGAGCAGGTGGCCGCCGCGCTCGAATACTGCGACGCCGTCGGTGAGCCGGCGACGGCCGGCATCGCCGTCGCCGCATTGGCTGAGATCGACGTCCTCGAAGGCAAGTACGCCGACGCCGACGCGCGTCTAAGTGCCTTCCTACAGCGCGCCGCGGCGACCGGAGGCGAAATCGGGGTGCCGTTCGCAGTCATCGCCCTCGGGTTGTCGGCGCTGGGAGCGGGCGACCCGGACCAAGCGCTTGCAACCGTCGCGCCTCTCGTCGAGGAACTGCGGCCACTGGGCCTCACGCTGCTCGTCGCGTGGGGTCTGGTCGTTCTCGCCCAGGCACACACAGAACGGGGCGACGGCGAGGCGGCGGCCACCGCTCTTGACGAGGCGCGCGGTTTGGCCGCGTCCATCGCCAACAAGTGGTTGATCGCCGCCGCCGACTTTCAACGCGCGGAACTGTGGCTGGCCGACGGCGATATCGCGCGGGCCGAAGACGTTCACCACGCGGCATTGCGGCTACGGGCCGACGGACGCTGGCTACCCGGCGTCGCTCATTCGCTCGAAGCCCTCGGTCGCGTTGCCGCGCTCATGCAAAGCCCACACGAGGCCGTCCGGCTGCTCGCCGCGGCCGCCGCGCTCCGCGACGCGGCGGGCATTGCGCAGGGCGCAGCCGAGGGGGCCGCGCACGAACGCGTCATGGCGAGCATCGGCGAGGCCCACGACGGCGGGGTGATGGACACCGCCTGGAGCGAGGGCGCGCGCCTCTCCGTCGACGAAGCGGTTGCCTACGCGTCCCGGGCGCGCGGCGAACGCAAGAGGCCGTCGTCTGGGTGGGAGAGCCTCACGCCCACCGAGGTCCAGGTTGTCGATCTCACCGCCGAGGGCCTCACCAACCCGCAGATCGCCGAGCGGCTGTTCATGGCGCGGGGGACCGTGAAGGTCCACCTCGCGCACGTCTTCACCAAGCTGGGCGTGACGACCCGGTCACAACTCACGGCCGCGGCGACGCGCCGCACACTCACGCAGAGCCGGTAGCGGTAGCGCCTGCGAAAAGCCGTGTGTCGGTGCCAGGTCGCGTTTTTCGGTAACTGAGCACCGACACATGCGGTTGATTACCGCTTGGAGTGGTCGTTTTTTGGGTACGTGCCTGGCACCATTCCTCAACAGCCAGGAGTCAAAACGATGGGCATAGGCACATCCCTCTTCCTGCTCGCAGTCGGCGCAGTGCTCCGCTTCGCGGTTGACGTGACGACCAACGGGTTCAACATCCACAACATCGGCGTGATCCTCATGGTCATCGGCGCCATCGGCATCCTCCTGTCCCTCGCGTTCTGGAACAGCTGGGGCGGCATGGGTGGCTACCGACGTGAGACCGTGGTCGACGGCGGGCCGTCTCGCCGTCGCCGGGTCGTCGACGAAGAAGTCGTTTAACCACGCCGGCGGCGTTCGTCGATCAGCCGACGAGTGCCTCGGCCGCGGTCTTCAAGAACGCGATGTGCTCCTTGGGAGTGCGCCCGCCGTTGAGTCCGCTTACCGCCACATGAGTTGCGCCCACGCCCCGCCAACGTTCCAGTTGGCGGGGCAAGGCGTTTTTCGGGTCCTCGCCGGGGCGGGCCTGCACGATCCCTTGTAGCTGCACGGCGTCACGCGGCCGGCCGGCTGCTTCGGTCGCGTCCTTGATGACGCCGAGGGCCGCTTCTAGGCCGTGGCCGGGCAGCGTGTTGCACACCCACCCGTCGGCGAGGCGCCCGATGCGATTCAGGACTGCTGGTGTGGCACCGCCCCCCATCCACAGCGGTATCGGCCGCTGCACCGGCCGGGGCAGGATGCCGGCGCGGTCGACGGTATGGAAACGACCTTCAAACGTAACAACGTCCTCGGTCCACAACCGCCGCAGTAATTCGACCTGCTCCTCGTAGAGCACGGCGCGCGTACCGAAGTCCACGCCGAGCGCTTCGTACTCGACGGCGTTCCAGCCGATGCCGACGCCGAGGCGGAACCGACCGCCGGTCAGCACGTTGACCTCGGCGGCCTGCTTGGCCACCAGGACGGTCTGGCGTTGCGGGAGGATGAGCACGCCGGGCATCAACTCGAGGTTCGTAACAGCGGCGAGGTAACCGAAGAGCACGAACGGTTCGTGGAACTGCGACGTGACGTCGTAGGGACCCACCCAGTCGGGACGGTCGGAGACGTCGGCGCCGATCACGTGGTCGTAGGCGACCAGGCTGGTGAAGCCGCACTCCTCGGCAGTACGGGCGAAGGCGGCGAGCGTCTTGGGATCGGGCCCGATTTCGGTCTGCGGGAGCACTACGCCGAGGTTCACGGGATGACGCTACCGAGTGACGGCGACCACGAACCGCGCCGCACGAATCGGCCATTAAGATCGCCGGATGCGCTTTTTGCGAGCCGGGCTTGTGGCCGCCATCCTCCTCACCGGACTGGTGGTCACCGCGCCGCCTGCGCCCGCCGTCGTTGGTGGGTCGACCGTGCCGACCGGCCTCTATCCGTTCATGGCGTCGGTGCAGCACAACAACGCCCACTTCTGCGGCGGCAGCGTCATCGCCTCCACCTGGGTGCTCACCGCCGCCCACTGCGTATCCAACGGCAGTGCCGCGGGCCTTTCGGTCGTCGTCGGCACCAACAACAACCGCAACGGGTCCGGCACCCGTATCGGGGTTGGCCGCGTGCTCGTCCACCCGTTGTATGGCACCAACTCGGTCTTCGACGCCGCCCTCCTCCAACTCAACAGCGCGGTCCCCGGTGGTGTCCAAGCGATCAAGTTGGCCAACGCGCCGGCCGATGACGGGCTCGAGGTCAACGGCGCGACGGTCACGGTCGCGGGATGGGGCGACAACAACCCGGTCACGCTCGGCTTGTTGGCCGGGCCGAACCTGATGCAGGCCCGCCTCAACATCGTCGGCGATCAGCAGTGCATGGGCAGCACCACCACCACCGAGGCGATCACCACGGTGTGCGCGGCGGCGCTGCTCAAGGACAGCTGCCAGGGCGACAGCGGTGGCCCGCTGTTCGCCGCGCTCGGGAACTCGTGGACCCAGGTCGGCGTCGTCAGCCGCGGGCTCCTCTGTGCCATTCCCACCCAGCCGGGGATGTACAGCGAAGTCAACAACAGCGACATCCGAAGCTTCATCTTCAACAACACCGGCGCGTAATCCCGCGCCGCGCCGCGCCGTCGCCGGC
>JACDEA010000091.1 GCA_013816725.1 Actinomycetota bacterium | reverse complement strand
TGGCCGGTGTCGGCTGGGCGGTCGGCCGCCGGTCGGTGGATCGCACCCGCGGGATCGACGCCGCCATCCTGGCCGCAACATCGAATCCGCAGGCCACACGCGTACGGCTGGCGTCGGGCGACGGGCGCCGTCACGTCGACGCCGTGTTGCTCCCGAACGGCAGCGGCTACCTGGTCGACAACAACCTGCCCACACTGCCGGACGGGCGCACCTATCAGCTGTGGGGCGTGATCGGCGGCGCCAAGGTGTCGCTCGGCGTGCTGGGCAACGCGCCGGCCAAGGCGGCGTTCGCGGCCAAGGCCGACGTCGCCGCGCTGGCCATCACCGCCGAGCGGGCCGGCGGCGTCGTGGCCAGTGCCGAGGCACCGGTGGTCAGCGGGTCGGTCCGGATCTGAGCGGTTCGCGGCTGCGCCGCATGAGGTCGCGCATCTCGCGGTAGCCGATGAACACCACGCCGGCTCGCTCGGCCATCGCCCGGATGGCGTGGTCGCGCACGAACAGGTCGTGGTCGGCGACCCGCGCCGGCCAGTCCGGCGCCAGGGCCCGCAGCTCGGGCGTGTCGACGGCGGGATGCCCGTAGATCTCGGTGACGCCGGGCCGCAGGTCGAACAAGGCCCGCTCCAGGACGTGGCGGGTGCCATGTCCGCGCACGTGCAGGAAGTGGTCGGGGAACAGCACGCCCTCCTCGGCCGCCAACCGCCGGAAGGGAAAGCCGATGCCGGCCTCGCTGCTGCTGCCGGACAGTCGCAGCGGCAGGCGGAAGTCGATGGCCAGTTCGAGGTACACGTCGAAGAACTCCGGGCGTAGCTGCACCGTTCCCATGTGGGAGTCGAGGTGGCTTATGTCGAAGCCCCAGAGGATGGCCCGTTCGACCTGGGCGCGCAGCTCGCGGCGCACCTCGTCGATGTCGGCGTGGTCCCACACGTCCTCGACGGTGCGGGGGAACCCGCCGTCGCCGTCGAGCAACGATGGTCCGTAGGTGATGGGCCCCCATCGGTACAGGTCCCACTCGCTGTTGAGCGTGAGGTGCACGCCCACGTCCTCGCCGCGATAGCGGGCCGCCGCGTCGCGGGCCCAGGGGCAGGGCACCATCAACGTGGCGCTGGTGCCGATGCCGTCGCGCAGCGATTCGTACACGCCGATGTTGGCCGAGTGGCTCGAACCCAGGTCGTCGCAGTTGACGATGAGCAACCGCGCGTCGGGCGCGTAGCCGAGCGCTTCGGCCAGGGAACTCACATCGCGAAGGTTACGTGGCCGCCGCCGCACGCCGACCACAGGCCGCGCCCGGCGTCGCGCGCTTGGCCGGCGGCGGCGACGATGTCGGTGGTGTGGGCCACGTTGGGCGGGTACGTGTACGCGGCGGCGAACCCGGTCTTGACCATCTCCAGGTTCACGAACAGACCGTCCTTGGCCCGGTACACGTAGGCCAGCAGCCGGCCGTAGCGGTCGCGTAACTCCGCGTCCCGCTCGAGGCGCAACGGCGTACCCGTGGGAACCAGCCGGGTGAGCGCCTTGGTGGCTTCCACCCCGAAGCACTCGACCGGCGTGTTGGGCTTGTGCGTCTCGGGCGTATCGATGCCGATGAGGCGGACGTGCTCGGTGCCGCCGCCGATCTTGACCGCCAGCGTGTCGCCGTCGATGACCTTGGTGACGACCGCTGCGCCCGGTGCAGCCTGGCGTGCCGCGCCGGCACTGGGCCCGCAGCCGCTGAGCGCCGCGAGTGCGAGGGCAACCAGGCCGCCGGTGATCGCTCGGTCGAAACGCATGGCCCCATTGTGACGACGGGGTGCGCGGTGGTGCTAGAGGCGGCGGGAGGCCTCTTCGATGTCGATCTCGCCGCGCGCCAGGGCGTCGAGGATGTCGACGGACGGCTCCGGCGCCGGGGCGTCACGCGTGACCTCGATGCCCAACCGCCCGAGGAGGCCGTCGAAGCGAGCCCGGGCGGTGGGGTAGCTCACGCCCAAGTGGCGCTCGAGGTCCTTCATGTTGCCGCGCGACGCCAGGAAGACGCGCAGCAGCGTACGGTCGTCGGCGCTCAGCGAGCAGAACTCGCAGGCGGCGAAGGCGCCGGACAGCTCGGTGTGGCAGTCGGGGCACGAGAGCCGGGTCAGCTCCAGGGCCGTGCCGCAGACGGGGCAATCGCGAGGTGCGTGGCGGTGGGTGGGCATGGCCGTCAGTCGGCGCTGAGGTGGACGGCGCCCATGGCCACCTCGACCTCGAGCGTGCCCTCGCCGGCGCCAATCGTGGCTTCGTTGCTCCCGCCCAGCTTGCCGAGGACGTCGCCGACGACGCGGCCGACGCCGGGGCCGGTGAAGTCCTCCCAGTGGAAGTCGCGGTCGCGGTCACGATCCCGGCCACGGTCGTGGCGATGGCCGAAGAGGTGAACCTTGCCCAGCGTGGCCTGCGCCTTGATCCGCACGCTCGAGCCCTCGGTGAGATGCAGGTTGACCGAGCCCGCTTCGCACTGGATGCGCGAGTCGCCGTGGCTCAGCTCGCCCCGGGCCTTGATGGGGCCGGCGGCCACGTGCAGATCGAGCGGTCCCTCGAACTCCTCGATGCTGAGCGGGCCGGCGCTGACCCGGGCCCGGATCGGCCCGTGCACGTGCTTGATCGACAGCGGGCCGGCCTCGACTTTGGCGTCGAGCGCGAGGTCGGGGTTCATCCGCACTTGCAAGGCGGCGCCGCCCGAACGCAGCCGCATGCCCATCCGGCGGTAGCCGTGGCCGCGGGTGAAGCGGAACCAGTCGTCGTCCTCGTCGTCGTCGTCGCTCTCGAGGTCGAGCATGCCGCCGTCGATCACCAGCGTGTCGCCGTCGTGATGGGCGGCGTGGCGACCTTCGGCCACCGCCTCGCGCACGCTGGGGTCGCCGATCACCTCGACCGCCCGGAACGTGCCTCGGATCTTGACCTCCTGCACGGGGGTGGCGCTCCCTCCGCCGGGGGCGGGCTCGTCGCGGTAGTTACCCGACGGGCGTTGATCGTCGGTGTCGAGCGCCGCCAGCCGCTCGGCCGCCGCCGACGGTTCTAGCGAGCCGTTGGCGACCTGTTCGAGGATCTTTCGCTTCTGGTCGTCTGGGCTGCCGGTGCTGCCTGGGCTGCCGTCCCTGCCTGGGCTGCCGTCCCTGCCTCTGCTGCCGGTGCTGCCGGTGCTGTGATCGGTGTCCACGAGTCAAACTAGTAATCGCTACTTGTCAAATTGTCAACGATAATTGCTTGTCAAATCATCTTGAATGAACTAGGACTGCGTCGTGGCTGCTGGGGCCGACGATGACGTCACCAAGATTGGGGACCTCCCCGCGCTGCGCGCCCTGGCCGATCCGTTGCGGCTCCGGGTCGTCGACCTGCTGGCCGTCGAGCCGAGGACGGTGAAGGACCTCGCCGGCCACCTGGGTGTGGCGCGGAACCGCCTGCACTACCACCTGAACGTGCTCGAGAAGCACGGGATCGTGCGGGTGGCGGGGGCCGACGGTCCCGACGGGCGCCGCTACGAGCCCACCGGTCGCCGCTTCGAGACCAGCGATGTCCTGCCCGTTCCGGCCAGCGTGGCGGCCGGCATCTCCGGGGTCCTCGACACTGCGGCGCGCGAGGTCAACGCCCGCCTCCGCAGCGGCCGGCGCGGCGCCACCGCGGTGGGGCGGACCCACGTCCGGCTCTCGGAGGACCAACGCCAGGACCTGGTCAACCGCCTGCAAGCAGTGATCGACGAATACCAGGACGCCGCCGCCGCGACCGGCCAGCCCGCCACTGTCGTGTTCGCCCTGTACGAGGACCCCGCGTGAGAGGGCCGGACTCGGCGGTACGCGGCGCGGTGGTCGCCACCCTTCGGCTCCTGCCGCGCGTGAGCCGGCCTCTCACCGTCGCCATGGGCGCCGTGATGGTCGCCAGCGCGCTCGTGCCGACGGCGTTCATGCTCGTGTCCGGGGCGGTGATCGGCACCCTGCCTCGCGCCATCGCCGCCGGCCCGTCCTCCGGTGCGGCGGATCGCGTGCTGGTTCTCATCGCGCTGGCCGGAGCGCTCTTCGCTCTGCAGCAGACCACGGGCCCGGTACTCCAGGCGGTCGCCGCCGCGCTGGGTCGACGGCTCACGCTCCACCTGCGTAGACGGGTGATGGCTGCCTCCGTTCTGCCGCCGGGGATCGCGCACCTCGAGGACCCCGCCCTCCTCGACAAGGTGGCGATGGCCCAGGGCGTGGGCGCCGCCGACATCTCGCCGCGCGAGCTGGCGATCGCCATCGCCATGGTCGGCAGCCGTTACCTGGCGGCCACCGCGGCCGCCGTCCTGCTGGCCGCGTTTCGCTGGTGGCTCCCGATCATTCTCGTGATCGAGTACCTGCTGGTCATTCGCACGTTCCGCGGCGAGTTCCAAAAGTCGGCCGGCGTGCTGGTCGGCAAGGCCGAAGAAATGCGCCGCTCGGCCTATTTTCGCGACGCGGCGCTCACGCCGGCGGCGGCCAAGGAGGTGCGGATCTTCGGTCTCGGCCAATGGGTCGAGGACCGCTTCCGCGACAGTTTCCGCACCGCGATCACCGCCGTCCGCCGCGGTCGGCGCGGCGCCTGGCGGCTCATGGCGTGGGCGCCGGCCCTGTTCTTCCTGACCGAGTTGTTCACCTTCGTGCTGCTCGGACGGGCGGCGGTGCGGGGCGAGATCAGCCTCGGTCAGTTCACCGTCTTCGCCTCCGCCGCCGGCGGCGTGGGGATGTTCGCCAGCCTCAGCCAGTACGACCTGTTCCTTCAGTACGGCGCGCCATCGGTGCTGGCCGCCATCGACCTCGAGCGCATCACCGCTCAGCCGCACATCCGACTGAGCGGTGGTCGCTCGAGCGCGGGCCTCCCGGTGCACGCCATCCGGTTCGAGGCCGTCGACTTCAACTACCCGGGCCAGGGTCCCGATCGCAAGGTCCTCGACGGTTTGCACCTCGAGATCCCGGCCGGCAAGTCGCTGGCGGTGGTGGGGGAGAACGGCGCCGGAAAGACCACGCTGGTGAAGCTCCTCGCCCGCCTGTACGACCCCACCGCCGGCCGCATCGCGGTGGACGGCGTCGACCTGCGCGATCTCGACCCCGGGCAATGGCAGCAACGGATCGGTGCCATCTTCCAGGACTTCGTGCGCTACCAGTTGACCGTGGCCGACAACGTCGGGTTCGGAGCGTCGGCCGACGTCGACGGCGACGCTTTGAAGTTGGCTGCCGCCCGGGCCGGCGCGCTCGATCTCGTCGATGGCCTACCCGTCGGTTGGGACACCGTTCTGTCCCGGCAGTTCAGCGGCGGCGCCGACCTGTCGGGCGGCCAGTGGCAGCGCGTCGCCCTGGCCCGGGCGTTGTTCGCGGTCGAGCGGGGCGCCGGCGTCTTGGTGCTCGACGAGCCGTCGGCCAACCTCGACGTGCGGGCCGAGGCCGAGCTGTATGACCGCTTCCTGGAACTGACCGAAGGCCTCACCACGATCCTGATCTCGCACCGCTTCTCCACCGTGCGCCGGGCCGACCGGATCGTCGTCCTCGACGGCGGGCGCGTCGTCGAGGACGGGAGCCACGAGGCGTTGGTCGACGCCGGCGGTCGCTACGCCCGCATGTTCGGCCTCCAAGCCGCCCGGTTCGCGCCGTGACATCGGCCGCCTCCGGCAACGTGACATCGGCCGCCTCCGGCAACGTGACCGTCGTTTCCTCTGGCGGCGCGAGGCGGACCGTGCGGTCGATGGTCACGGTGTTGAGCGCGTCGTTCCGGGCCGACCCGGTGCGCGCCGCGTTGAATCTCGTCCTGACGGTCACCGCCATGGCCACGCAGATCGTCTCGGCGCTCGCGCTCAAGTACCTCACCGACGCGGTGTTGCAGCGTGACGTGGGTCAGGTGACGACGGCCGCCGCCGCGTTGGGCGCGATGGGCGCGCTCGGGGTCGTGGCCGGGTGGGGCCAGTTCAACTTGAGCATCGCGCTGCGGGAGAACGTCGCCGCCTACCTCGACGCGCGGCTGATCGCGTTGGCCACCAGCGTTCCCGGGATCGAGCACCACGAGCGGTCGGACTACCTCGACGAGATCGAGTTGCTGCGCACCGACCGCGAGGCGCTGGGCGGGGCCATGGAAGCCACCGTGAGCAACATCGGGATGGCGACCCAGATCATTGGCACCGTCGCCCTGCTCGGTCGGGTGCACCCGCTGCTGCTGTTGCTGCCGCTGTTCGGCTTCCCCTCCATCGCCGCCGGTGCCTGGGCCGAACGGCGCCGCCAGCGGGCGATGGAGTCGGTGGCCGAGGACCTCCGCGTGAGCAGGCACCTGTTCGAGCTGGCCACCACTGCCGGGCCCGGCAAAGAACTGCGCATCTTCGGTTCCGGCCAACCGGTGATCGACCGTCACGAGGCCACCTGGACCAACGCCGACCGCGTGCAGGACCGCACACTGGTGCGCACCACCGCGGCGTCGGTCGGCGGCTGGCTCGTGTTCGCCGCCGGGTTCGCCGGCGCGTTGCTGCTCGTCGCGCTACGCGTCCTCGACCGGCAAGCGACCATCGGCGACATGGTCCTCACCGTGACGCTGGCCGCGCAGGTGAACCAGCAGATCACCGGCGCCGTCGGCATGATCACCTGGCTCATGGCCTCGCTCAAGACGGTCGGTCGCTACCTCTGGCTGGTCGACTACGCGGCGGCGGCCCGGCCCAAGCTGAAGGGCGGCGCCACCGTCCCGGACCGTCTGGTCGATGGCATCGAGTTTCACGACGTGTCGTTCCGTTACCCGAACACCGATGTCGACATCCTGCGCGACGTCGACCTCCGCATTCCCGCCGGTACAACCGTCGCCGTCGTGGGCGACAACGGCGCCGGCAAGACCACCCTGGTGAAGCTGCTGTGCCGGTTCTACGAGCCCACCGAGGGGCGCGTCACCGTCGACGGGGTCGACCTCGATCGTCTCGACGTCGACGAGTGGCGTCGGCGCCTGTCGGGGGGCTTCCAGGATTTCGCCCGGCTCGAGTTGCTGGCCCGCGAGGGCGTCGGGGTGGGCGACCTTCCGCTGGTCGACGACGGCGACGCGGTGGCCTCGGCCCTGGGTCGCGCCGGTGCCGACGGGCTGGCGGAGTCGCTGCCGGCCGGGCTGGAAACGCAGGTCGGGCGGTCGTTCGTCGACGGTGTGGAGTTGTCGGGCGGCCAGTGGCAGAAGCTGGCCCTCGGTCGCGCCATGATGCGGGCGACGCCGCTGTTGCTGGTGCTCGACGAGCCCACCGCCGCCCTCGACGCCGAGACCGAGCACGCCCTGTTCGAGCGTTACGCCGGCGCCGCCCGCCGTGTGGCCGGCGGCACCGGCGCCATCACGGTGTTGGTGTCGCACCGCTTTTCCACCGTCCGTATGGCGGACATGATCGTGGTGGTCGACGGGGGCCGAGTCGTCGAGGTGGGTAGCCACGACGACCTGGTAGGAGTCGGCGGCCTTTATGCCGAACTGTACGAATTGCAGGCCCGCGCCTACCGGTGACCGGCGTTCCTCTAGGAGACAGATGCTGATCGATGAGTCTTTGGTCCAAACGACGCTGACCGCGGCCCTGCGCCGCGGAGGTGACTTCGCCGAGGTATTCGTGGAGGACCGGCGGTCGTCGGCCGCCCGTCTCGACGACGGCAAGGTCGACAACGTCACGTCGGGACGCGACCGGGGCGCCGGCGTGCGGGTGGTTGTCGGCGACGCTACCGGCTTCGCCCACACCGCCGACCTCACCGAGGCCGGACTCACGCGGGCCGCGGAGACCGCGGCGGCCGCCGCCCGGGCCGGCGGCGGGGCCATGAGCC
>JACDEA010000090.1 GCA_013816725.1 Actinomycetota bacterium | reverse complement strand
CTCCGGGGTCTCGCCACCGCTCGGATCGCTGCCCAGGTGCAGCGCCAGCTCCTCGACGAAGAACGGGTTGCCGGCGCTGCGCCAGTGGATCTGAGATACGGCGTCGGGGCGAGCGACGAGCTGGTGACCGTGCAGCTCGATCAACGCTGCGGTGTCGGCCAAACCCAGCGGGCCGACCTCGATCACCGTCGTGGACGGATCGTCGCTCCACGCCGTGAGCCAGGTGTCGATCTTCTCGTCGCTCACCTCGCCCTGGCGCAGCGTCGCCATGATCAGCAGGGGAGCATCGAGCTCGGTGCGTAGCGCGTCGACCAGTTCCATTGCCGGGCGGGGCATCCACTGCACGTCGTCGAGGATCAACGCCGTCGGGCCGCGCCGGGCCACATCGGCGAGTAGCTCTGAGAAGGCGCGCCGCAGGAGCGATCGGGCTTCCTCGCTTCCCGACGTCGCCGGTATCGCGCCGAGGCGGGGGAACATGGCCGCCAAATACTGGGCGCTGGGTCCGATCGCCTCGGTGAGGTGTTCGATCGTGCCCGCCTCGATCACCGGCCGTAGCGCTTCGGCCAGCGGCTGGTACGGCAGGGTGCCTTCCTCCGACGCCCGCCCGGCCAGCATGTTCACGCCGTCGTCGCGCGCGGCGCGGGCGATTGCTCCGGCCAGCGCCGTCTTGCCGATGCCGGCTTCGCCCCGCAGTAGCAGCACTTGCGGGCGCCCGACGCGAGCCGCGGCGACCGCTTCCGCCGCCCGGGTCAGCTCGTGCTGGCGGCCGACGAGCCGCGGCGTCCACGACAGGAACGCCGGCAACGGCGCTGCGACCGTGCGTTCCGACCAGTCAACGGCGGCCACTCCATCAGCGCGGCCTTCGAGGTCGAAACGGTGATCGCCCAGTAGCGCGCGCGCCGTGGGCGAAAGCAGCAGGTCGCCGGGCTGAGCGGCGGCGAACAGCGTCATGGCGTCGGCCATGGCGGTGCTGCCGGCGAGATCGTCCGGCTGCACCTCGCCGACCGAGATCGCGGCGCGATCGCTGGCAGTGCCGGCGCGCAGCGCGTCCACACCGGCGGCCACCGCCGCCCGTACCGATGCGAACACCTCCACCACCTGCTCGCTGTCGCGTTCGATAACGAGCAGGGTGAGGGTCGCCGTCGCTGGCAACGGTATGGCCTACGCGTTCACGCCGACGCGCCCGGCGTGTTCGGCTTCGATGCGCTTGACTCGATCGGTCGGGACCACGGCCCAGAAATGTTCGACCGCGCTCTGCCAGCTGTGCAGCAGCGCCGTGCCTCGACGCGACGCGGTGAGCTCCACGTGCTGCTCCACCAGCCACCGCAACTCCTCGGCCTGCCCCATGTCCGGGTGCACGGCCTCGACCAGCGCCGAGTTCAGCCGGGCGACGAGCCGGGCGTTGGGGTCCCAGAAGAAGGCGGTCCCCCCAGTCATGCCCGCGCCGATGTTCAGCCCGAAGGGCCCGAGGACGGCGATCGTGCCGCCGGTCATGTACTCGCACGCATGATCGCCGACGCCTTCGACGACGGCGGTGGCACCGGAGTTGCGCACACCGAATCGTTCGCCGGCCGCGCCGGCGATGAACACCGTGCCGCCGGTTGCCCCATAGAGGCACGTGTTGCCGGCGAGCACCGGTGGTTCGATCCAGCCGTCGTCGCCGACGAGGGACGCGTCGTCGGCCGGCGGACGGATCACGACGCGGCCACCGCCCATTCCCTTGCCGACGTAGTCGTTGGCCTCGCCGGTGAGATGCAGTTCGATGCCGTCGGTGAGGAAGGCACCGAAGCTCTGCCCGGCGGCGCCGAGAAAGTTGGCTGTGACCGTGCCGCGCGGCGCACGGTCGCCGTGCTCGAGCGCGATCGCCCCGCCGAGCGCGGCGCCGATGGTGCGATCGGCGTTGGTGATGGCGTACTCGAGGGCGAAGTCGTCGCCTTCCCACACGCCGCGGTACGCGTCGGCCAGGAGCCGGTCGCCCAGCTCCGAGCGGGGGCGCTGCAGAGGAACGCCGGCTACAAATCGCCGCGGCAGGGTGGCGTCGGCCGGCGGTGTGATCAACGGCGTGAGGTTCATGCTGTTGGCCCGCTCGGCGACGAAGCCGGCGCGATCACCGTCGAGCTTCTTCTGGCGCAGCAGCTCGACCCGGCCGATCGCCTCGGCCATCGACCGGAACCCCAGCGCGGCGAGGTGGCGGCGTGTCTCTTCGGCGACGAACAGGAGGTACGAGGCCACCCCCTCGGGCGTGCCTCGGAACTTCGCTCGCAGGTGCGGGCGCTGGGTGGCGACGCCCGTGGAGCAGGTGTCGCGATGGCAGGCGCGCAGCATGATGCAGCCCTCGGCGACCATGGCCGCGGTGCCGAAGCTGAACTCGTCGGCGCCGAGGAGCGCGGCGACGACGACGTCGTGGCCGGTCATGAACCCGCCGTCCACGCGCAGGCGGACGCGGCTCCTCAGTTTCTCCTCGACCAGTACCTGCTGCGTCTCGGCCAACCCCAGCTCCCAGGGCATGCCCGCGTGCTTGATGGACGACAACGGCGACGCGCCGGTTCCGCCGTTGGCGCCGCTGATCTGCACGATGTCGGCCAGCGCCTTGACCACGCCGGCGGCGATGGTGCCGACGCCGTCGATGGCAACGAGCTTCACCGACACCTCGGCGCCGTTGACCTGCTTGAGGTCGTAGATGAGCTGCGCCAGATCCTCGATCGAGTAGATGTCGTGGTGCGGCGGCGGCGAGATCAGCGTGACGCCGGGCTGCGTGTGGCGCAGGCGGGCGATCTCATCGGAGACCTTGTGGCCAGGGAGCTGGCCGCCCTCACCGGGCTTCGAGCCCTGCGCCACTTTGATCTGTAATTCGTCGGCGAAGGCGCAGTATTCGGGGGTGACGCCGAAGCGCCCCGAGGCGATCTGCTTGATGCGGCTGTTCTTGTCGCCCCACCGCTGGCCGCGCGTTTGGTAGCGGTACGGGTCTTCGCCACCCTCGCCGCAGTTCGACCGGCCGCCCAGAATGTTCATGGCCTGAGCCAGCGTCTCGTGGGCTTCGGCGCTGAGCGACCCATGACTCATGGCCCCTGTCGAGAAGCGCCTCACGATCTCGGTCGCCGGTTCCACCTCGTCGAGCGCGACGGGATTGGCGACCGGGACCAACTCGAGAAGGTCGCGCACCTCCGTCGGCGGGCGGCTGTGCACGAGCGCGGCGAACTTGTCGTACAGCTCGTCGTTCTCACCGGCGATCGCCCGCTGGAGAAGGTGGGCGGCGGCCGTGTCGTTGAGCGCGCGTTCGACGGCCAGCCCAGTGAGGTTGTCGACCACGTCCTTGTTGTGCGTGTGGTACTCGCCGCCCCGCTTTGAGTCGCGGTAGTAACCGGGGTTCTCGAGCCCGGACGCCGCGTGCAACTTCAGTACGTCCTGCCCCAGCGCGACCCAGCCGACGCCGCCCAGCATCGACGGCGTGCCGAAGAAGCACACGTCAACCACTTCGGGGGCCAGACCGACGGCTTCGAACAGCTGCGCGCCCCGGTACGAATCGACCGTCGAGATGCCCATCTTCGACATCACTTTCAGCACGCCGTCCTCGGCCGCGGCCTGGAAGTTCTCCTGGGCTTGGGGCGACAGGAGCCCGGAGTCCTCGGCCTGGTCGGCGTCGGAGGCGACGGTCTCGAGCGCGAGGCGCGGGCAGATGGCGTCGGCGCCGTAGCCGAGAAGCGCGGCGATGAAGTGCACGTCGTGGGCGTCGTCGGCCACCACCACCAGGCTCGTCTTGTCGCGACGGCCCGTGGCGATGAGGCGCTGGTGCACTGCGCCGACGGCGAGCAGCGAAGGGACCGGCGCCCGGTCGTCGGTCACCGCGCCGTTGTCGACGACGATGATGCCGGTGTGATCCTCGGCGACGAGGCGCTCGGCTTCGACGGCGAGCGCGTCGACCGCCGCCCGAAGCCCGCCCGGGCCGGTGTTGGTGTTGAACGTCGCGTTGAGTCGGGCGCAGCCGATGTCGGCGCTGGCGCCGTTCTCGAGCAGGGCCACGGTGGACGGATACACGAAGAATGTCTCCAGCTCGAGCAGCCGCGCCGCCTCGAGCCGCTCGCTGAGGACGGGTTGGCGCGGGCCGAGCAACGTGCGCAGGGTCATCACGAGCCGCTCGCGGAGATGGTCGATCGGTGGGTTGGTCACTTGGGCGAAGCGCTGCCGCAGGTAGTGGTGGATCGGCCGAGGGCGCCCGGCCAGGTTCGGCAGGGGAGCGTCGTCACCCATCGAGAACACGGGCTCCTTGGCGTCGGCCGCCATGGGCTTGACCATCATGCGCAGCGCCTCGACGGTGAGCCCGTGGACGATCTGGCGGCGTTCGATCGACTCCGGGTCCGGGGTCTCCAGGATCGGCCGGCCGGCGGGGATGGGGCGCAACCCGTCGACCGACCAGCGGCCGTAGGTGCCGCCGGCGGCGATGCGCTCCTTGCATTCTTGGTCGAGGAGCACGCCGCGGCTCGGATCCACGAACATCATCTGGCCGGGACCGAGCCGGCCCCGCCGTACCGAGCCGTGACCGCTGACGTCCACCGCGCCGGCCTCGGACGCGCACACGACGAGGCCGTCCTCGCAGATCGCGTAGCGGAGGGGACGCAAGCCGTTGCGGTCGAGTGCCGCGCCGACGCCCAGGCCGTCGGTGAAAACAAGACCGGCCGGTCCGTCCCAGGGCTCCATCAGGCAGGCGTGATACCGGAAGAAGCCCCGCACTTCCGGATCGACGTCGCGACTCGCCTCCCACGCTTCGGGGACGAGCATTGCTATCGCGTGGCGGATGTCGCGGCCGCCCCGCACCAGGAGTTCGACCGTGGCGTCGAGGATGCCGCTGTCGGAGTCGCCCGACGCGAATAGCGGCGTGCTGGCATCGAGGACCGGATGGAACAGGTCTTCGCTTCCGAGGCCGGCCTCTTCGGTGCCCAGCTCGGAGCGCGCTTGCATGCGGTTGACGTTGCCTGCGATGGCGTTGATCTCGCCGTTGTGACACAGCATGCGGAACGGCTGCGCCCGCTCCCATGTGGGTGAGGTGTTGGTGGCGAACCGCTGGTGGAAGATGGCGAACTGGGTGACGAAGCGCTCGTCGTCGAGGTCGCGGTAGAACGCCCCGAGGCTGGCCGCCTGCACGAGGCCCTTGTAGACGATGGTGCGGAACGAGCAACTGGCGACGTAGACGCCGGTGGTCGCGGCCATGATCCGGCGGCGCAGGCGGAAGGCGGTGCGCTCGTCGGGTCGGCCACCGGTGCCGTTGCCGGCGAGGATCGCCTGCACGATGCGGGGCCGGGACGCCCGGGCCTGGTCGCCGAGCTGGTCCTCGTCGGTAGGCGGCGTGCGCCAGTCGACCACGGCGACGCCCTCAGCGGCGGCGGCCGCCTCGACCGCGAGGCGGGGATCGTCGCCCCGCAGGAACAGCGTGGCCACGCCGTGGCCGTCGCCGAAGATCGCGGCGGGGATGGGGAGAAGCACGCCCGAGCCGTCAGCCGACTTGGCGTCGGCGGCCACCGCCCCGCGGTGGGTCATGCAGGCCAGGCCGGTCAGGGCCGCGCTCACCACCGCCCGGGAGGCGTTGCCAGTGGCGTCGGC
Source organism: Actinomycetota bacterium (assembly GCA_013816725.1). GTDB lineage: Bacteria > Actinomycetota > Acidimicrobiia > Acidimicrobiales > JACDEA01 > JACDEA01. Next base: position 2,196 of record JACDEA010000090.1, on the reverse strand, counting down.
CACGAACCCGATACCGCACGCGTCACGCTCCATGGGCGGACCGTACCTGCGGCCGACGATCCGCGGTCTGAAATTGATAGCGCTTTCGCTATCATGGTGATATCCAAGCCGCTGACCTGCTGAAACGAGCACGCTCGGACGCCAGGCTCACCCAACGCGAGCTGGCGCTGAGGGCGTCTGTGTCGCAATCAATCGTCGCCCGGATCGAGTCGGGCGCCGCCGACGTGCGGGTCGCCACGCTCGACCGGCTCCTCCGGGCCTGCGATGTCGAGCTCAGCCTCCGCGTGCTGCCAGGCCGGGGCGTGGACCGCACAGTGATCCGATCGATGCTCGTGCTGACGCCCGGGGAACGGCTCGACGCCGCCATCGCCGCGGCGCGGCTGGTCGCGTGAGCTACGACCCGCGGCGGCTGCTCGGAACGCTGGCGGGCAGCGAGGTCGACGCGGTGTTGATGGGCGGGTTGGGCGGTGCCGTACGCGGGTCGCCGCTCGTGAGCATCGGCGTCGAGGTATGTCACTCGCGGTCGGCGCGCAATCTCGATGCGCTCGCCCGCGTGCTCGCCGATCTGGGCGCGCGGCTCCGCGGTGGCGACGCCGCGCTCGACACCGCGGCCTTGGCGACGGTCGACACGTTCCGCGTCGACACCGACGCCGGCCCGCTCGACTGCATCGGTACGCCACGCGGCACCACCGGCTATGCCGACATCGCCCGCCGATCCGAGGTGGTTGACCTGGGCGGGTTCGGCTTCCGGGTCGCGTCGCTCGACGACCTGATCAGGATGAAGCGGGCCGCCGGCCACCCACGCGACCGCGCCGAGCTCGAGGTGCTCGAAGCGCTGCGCGAGGAAGTCGCGACCTAGTACTGCTGCCAGTACGGGTGGTCGGGCCGCTTTCGCTTCTGCACGAGGATGAATACCGTCCCCCAGGGGTCGGTGAACCAGGCCGTCCGGAGGCCGGCGATGTCGGCCACCCCAGTGGTGAGGAACGTGACGCCGTTGTCCTCGAGCGCTTGACGCGTCGCGGTGATGTCGTCGCAGAAGAGGCCCACGTGCGAGATCCCGACGTCGGTGAAGCGGCGACTGTCCGCTTCGGTCACCGGCGGGGCGTTCGGGTACTCGACCAGCTCCAGGACGTGGTCGGTGTCGTCGTTGCCGAGGATGGCGGCCTTGACCGCGGGCGGGGGCGGCAGGAGCTCGCCCATGTCCTCGGCGATCGATCGGCCGTCCATCAGGTACGGCGGCGACAGCACCCGCAGGCCGAGGACGTCGGCGTACCAGGCGGTGGCGGCGTCGACGTCGGGCACGCAGATCGCGGTATGGGCCAAGCGCAGGGTCATGGAGGTGCTCCGTCTCGCGCCACTTCGCTGGCTACATTCTTCTTCATGCGATCGGTCAGGGTCGGACTGGCGGCGGCTTTGCTTCTCCTGGTGTTCGGCGTCCACCCCGCCCGGGCGGCGACGCCGCACGACGTCTCGATCAAGAACACGAGCTTCATGCCGGCGACCGTCACGGTCAATCCCGGCGACAAGGTTGTCTGGACGCATAGAGACGGCGGTACCCCGCACAGCGTGACGTCCGACCCGGAGTCGTCCGAAACGTTCGACTCGAGTCCGACCTGTCCGGCTTCCGGGTGCATGACGCAGGGGTCGGTCTTCGAGCACACGTTCAACAGCGTCGGATCATTCAGCTACCACTGCCGTGTCCATTCGAGCATGCACGGAACCGTGGTGGTGCAACTGGCGACCACCACGACGATGCGGCCGACGACGACCACGGCGCGGCCGGTGGCGACGACGCGGGCGACAGCGACGACCGCTCGTGCGACGACATCATCGAGTTTCACCGAGACCACCGAGACGATCGCGCTCGACACGACGACGAGTGAAGAGACCACGACCACCGCCGGTCAGGTCGCCATCAAAACCAAAGGTGACGGCGGAGGCAACGGCCTGGCCATCGCCGCGCTGGTCGTCGCGATCCTCGGCGTCCTGGGCGCCGGCGGTTACGCCATCTACCGACTACAGGCGAACCGGCTCTGATGCGCTGGGCGCGCCTGGCCGTCGTCGCCGCGCTGGTGACGATCGGCGCCGGCGTGTACCCGGCGGCGGCGGCGAACCGCCAGGTGTACATAGACGACAACGGGCCGACGGGCAAGTTTTACCTGGCCGAGAGCCGGATCACGCAGGGCGACACCGTGT
>JACDEA010000089.1:6377-7791 GCA_013816725.1 Actinomycetota bacterium | reverse complement strand
GTCATCACGATCGCCGTCCGACGCGGCCCGATCCGGCGCAAGGCCATGAACATGAGCGCGAACGCGGTGCCGCTGGCAAGTCCGTTGCCCAGCAACTGCGGCAGATGACCGGCCGGCGACTGGAGCGTGCCGGTGACCAGGCCCCGGCCGAGCAGCGATAGCGACGCGCCGGCCGCCACCCACGCCGCGGTGGTGAGGCTGTCGGTGCGTTCGACGAGGCGCTCACTCGCGAGCAGGTAGAACGCGAACGTCGTCGCTGCCGCCAGGGCGAAGATGACGCCGGCGCGAGAGATGTGCACGTCGCCGCCGGTGGCGACCACGAGAATGGCGCCGCCGATCGAGAGTCCGAGCGTCAGCGGCGTGCGCTTCGACCACAGCCGCCCGATCACCGTCACGACCGCGGGGTAGCTGTAGAACAGCAGCACGACCGCGGCCGCGCTTCCCCGCTTGAGGCCGGCGAAGAAGAAGCTGGACTCCACGGCGTAGCCGATGGCGCCGAGGAGGAACACGCGCATGCGCTCGCCGGCCACCGGCAAAAGCGGCCGACGCATCGCCTTGAGGAGCACGAACGTCGCCAGCGCGGCGACACCGAACCGCAGGCTGAGGACCGTGGCCGTCTCGAACCCGTCATTGGCCAGGCTGCGCCCGAACAGGATCGTCAGCGAGTACGCGAACGCGCACCCGGCACCGAGCAACGTCCCCACGACCGCATCCGTCTGCGAACTGCCGTGCAACTCGCGGACCCGTGGTCCGCGATCCGCACGGCAGTTGGCGTCAGCGGGCGTAGATGGCGTCGATCTCAGTGGCGTACTTCTGGTGGATGCCACGGCGCTTGAGCTTCATCGTCGGCGTGAGCTCCTCGGAATCGGGCAGCCACTCGTCGTGCAGGAGGGTCCACTTCTTGACCCGCTCGACCTGGCTGAAGCGGGTGTTGGCCTCGGCCACCTCCTTCTCGATCTCGGCCACGACCTCGGGGTCCTCGGCCAGCGAGGCCAAACCGCCCGACGCGTCGATGCCGCGCTGTTTGGCCCATGCAGGTGCCACCTCGGGGTCGAGCACGACGAGCGCGCTGATGAATGGCTTGTTGTCGCCGATCACGCAGGCCTGGCCGATCAAGGGAAACGACTTGAGCGCCGCTTCGATGTTGGCCGGGCTGATGTTCTTGCCGCCGGCGGTGATGATCAGCTCCTTCTTGCGGTCGACGATCTTGAGGTAGCCGTCGTGGTCGAACGTGCCGATGTCGCCGGTGTGCAGCCAGCCGTCGCCGTCGAGCGCCTCGGCGGTCTTGTCGGGGTCCTTGAGGTAACCGAGGAAGACGTTGCCGCCCTTGCAGACGACCTCGCCGTCGTCGAGGAGTTTCACGTCGCAACCCGGGAAGGCGCGACCCACGGTTCCGGCCTTCACGTCGTAGGCG
>JACDEA010000089.1:4126-6367 GCA_013816725.1 Actinomycetota bacterium | reverse complement strand
GGCCTGTGCTCTCCGACATGCCGTAGATCTCCGAAAGCGGCACGCCGATGGAGCGGAACCACTCGAAGATCTCAACGGTGATCGGCGCTGCGCCGGTGACCGCGATCTCGGCGGCGTCGAGGCCGAGCATTTTGCGGACGCCGGCGCCGGTGGCCTCGTCGCCGGCGGCTAGCGCAGCGTTGAAAGTCTCTGCCTTCGCGGGATCGGCGGCCATCGCGGCGTTGACGCCGGCGTACAACTTCTCCCACACCCGAGGTACGCCGAAGAACGTCTGCGGGCGCACCTGCGCGAGGTACTTCGACAGGAGCCCGGCGTCGGGGCACGTCGTCACCTCCAGGCCGCCGAGGATGCCGAGGTAGTGGCTCGACATGCGTTCGGCGATGTGAGCCATCGGCAGGTACGACAAGGCGCGGAAGCCGACGAGGTCGCGATCGAGGAGCGTGACGTAACCCTCGGCGGTGAAGACGATGTTGTAGTGCGACAGCATCACGCCCTTGGGCGGTCCCGTGGTGCCCGACGTGTAGATGATCGTGGCCAGGTCCTCGGGTTGGGCTACCGCGGCCGCCGCGTCGATGTCGACGGGCGAGCTGTCGCGCAACGTTTGGCCGGCGATGGCGTCGTTGGGCGCCAGCCCGTCGGGGTCGCGCACGACCACGATGTGCTGCAGGGTGGGCACCTCGCTGCGCACCTTGAGGATGCGCTCGAGGAAGCCGACGTCCTCGACGACGGCGACCGACGCCTCGGAGTGGTTGATGAGGTATTCGATTTGGTCGGGCGAACTCGAGTTGTAGATCGAGAACACGGTGGCGCCGCAGAGGAGGCCGGCCATGTCGTAGATGTGGAACTCCGGGCAGTTGCGCATGAGCAGCACGAGGCGGTCGCCCCGTTTGAGCCCGAGGCCGCTGAGACCGGCGGCGACCCGGCACGCTTCGTCGGCGTACTCGGCCCAGGTGAGTTCACCCCAGGAGTCATCTTCGTTGTGCCACCGGAGGGCGACCGAGTCGCCATGGGCACTCACCGTGTCGCGGAACCGCGTGCTCACCGTCTGGCCCTGCACGGTCTTGTCGATCTGGTCTTTCGTCAACCTGGCCATGGCGATAATTCAATCACCGCGGAATTCCCGACCTCTTTGGTCGGTTATTGTCAGCACTATGGCACTGCAACTTGGCGACGACGCCCCCGATTTCACTGCTGAGACCACCGAGGGCACCATCAACTTCCACGAGTGGCTGGGCGACAGCTGGGGTGTGCTGTTCTCGCACCCGAAGGACTACACGCCGGTCTGCACCACCGAACTGGGCGAGGTGGCCCGGCTCAAGCCCGAGTTCGACAAGCGCAACACCAAGGTGGTCGGCCTGTCGGTCGATCCCCTGGACGCGCACGAGGGTTGGTCGAAGGACATCGGTGAGGTCACGGGCTACTCGCCCAACTTCCCGATGATCGCCGACCCCGATCGCAAGGTGGCCGATCTCTACGGGATGATCCATCCGAATGCGGCCGACACCGTCACGGTGCGCTCCGTGTTCGTCATCGGACCCGACAAGAAGGTCAAGCTCACGATCACCTACCCGCAGTCGGCCGGGCGCAACTTCCCCGAGATCCTTCGGGTGATCGACTCGCTCCAGAGGTCGGGCAAGTACAAGGTCTCCACGCCGGCCAACTGGCAGCCCGGCGAGGACGTCATCATCATGCCGGTCGTTTCCGACGACGAGGCCAAGGAGCTGTTCCCCGAAGGCTGGGACGCCAAGAAGCCGTACCTGCGGCTGGTCAAGGACCCGGTTTCGCAGTAGCGGCATTGCCCAAGCGGATGCCGGAGAAGTCGAGGCCGGGACGCTTGATCACGTCGTCCCACAATGCGAGCAGGTCGACGACGAGTCGCAGCTGATGCCGGCGTCGCGGTGCTTGGCGAGCAGCGGGCCGACCGGTGCGACGCGGATGGGCGTGACCGTCTGCGTCGATCGCCAGAAGTCCTCGATTTTGCGAAATGGTGCGACCGGCATCTCGTACACGAACAACTCGCAGGCCACGAGGCGGTCGAGCCACGCCCACTCGATCGCGTGCACGCGTCGAGACCAGCCGACAGTGTCGCCCGGCCACCATGTCGCGCGCGGGCAGTCGCGGGGGAACCAGTAACTCGGGCTGCGCGTTTCGTCGACGGCCCACACCCAACCGTCGCGCGGGTGGAAGGCCTCGATCGTGGCGTCTTCGGAGAAGTGGTAGAGGAAGGCCGGAGGCGAAGCC
>JACDEA010000089.1:0-4116 GCA_013816725.1 Actinomycetota bacterium | reverse complement strand
GGCGCGTGATCAGTCTCGATGAATCATGAACGTACCCGTCGAGCGACTGACGAGCTCGTCGTTTTCGTTGGTGACGACGGCTTCGGTGAACGCGATCACCTTGGTCATGCGCGAGACCGCGCCGCGGACGCGCAACGCATCGCCCTTTGACGCGCCCTTGAGGCAATCGATCTTCATCTCGAGGGTTCCCCGAGTGCGGTCCTTGCCGTCGAGCGACGCGTTGGCCGCGAAGTTCATCGCCGCATCGAGCATCACCGCGTACACGCCGGCTTGCACGCCCCCGGCCGGGTTGCACGCCATGTCGGTCGGCACCCATTCCGCCGCCGCCCACCCGTCGCCGTACTCGGTGAACGCGCCGCCGATCGCGCCGATCACCGGCATCCCCCCGTCCCCCAACCACCGGTCCATGTTGCGCACGATCCGCACCGTACCGGCCCGTCCAGCCAAGTATCGATTTCGTTGCATAGTCGCGCCGGAACTCGATTCGGGGCCGCTTTTCGGCCGGAAATGGGGTTCTCGGCGTTTGCGTCGCGAGTTGGCAACAGAATCGATACTTGGCGCACGGGACCTGCCGGGTTGCGATGGCGGGGGTGGGGGCGGCAAACTTGACCGACCGGTCTAGTTCTCAGTTCAGGAGTGTGACTTCATGCCCACAGCCGTGATCGTCGATGCCGTCCGCACGGGCGGTGGGAAGCGCAATGGGAAGCTCCGAGGCTGGCACCCCGTCGACTTGGCCGCCGAGACGCTGAAGGCGCTGGTCGAGCGCAACAACCTCGATCCCGCGCTGATCGACGACGTGATCATGGGCTGCGTCATGCAGGTCGGCGAGCAGGGTCTCAACATCGGCCGCAACGCCGTCCTCGCTGCCGGCTTCCCCGAGTCGGTCCCGTCCACCACCGTCGACCGGCAGTGTGGCAGCAGCCAGCAATCGGCCCACTTCGCCGCTCAGGGCGTGATCAGCGGGGCCTACGACATCGCGATCGCCGCCGGCGTCGAGGTCATGTCCCGCGTGCCGATGGGAGCGTCGGTGCAGTCGGGCCCCGGGATGCCGTTCGGGCCCGAGATGATGGCCCGCTACAAGGCGGTCGGCGGGCTGGTGCCGCAGGGAATCTCGGCCGAGCTGATCGCCGACAAGTGGAGCCTGTCCCGAGAGGACCTCGATGGTTTCGCGGCGGAGAGCCAGCAGCGCGCCGCCCGGGCGCGCGAGGAAGGCCGGTTCGGCAAGGAGATCATCCCCGTCCACGTCCGCGACGACGAGGGCAACCCCACCGACGAGGTCCTCGACTACGACGAGGGCATCCGCCCCGACACCACCGTCGAGACGCTGACCAAACTGAAGCCGGCGTTCAAGCCCGACGGCAAGGTCACCGCCGGCAACTCCTCGCAGATCACCGACGGCGCCGCCGCTGTCCTGATCATGACGGAGGACAAGGCCAGCGAACTCGGCCTCACGCCGCGGGCCCGCTTTCACACGTTCGCTCTCGCCGGCGTCGATCCCGTCACCATGCTCACTGGGCCCATCCCCGCCACCGAGAAGGTCCTGGCCCGCGCCGGCATGACCATGGACCAGATCGACCTGGTCGAGATCAATGAAGCGTTCGCCTCGGTCGTGTTGGCGTGGGAGAAGGAGCACCATCCCGACATGACCAAGGTCAACGTCAACGGCGGCGCCATCGCCCTCGGCCACCCGCTCGGGTGCTCGGGGGCCAAGCTCATGGGCACGCTGCTCAACGAACTCGAGCGCACGGGCGGCCGTTTCGGCCTCGAGACGATGTGCGAAGGCGGCGGCATGGCCAACGCCACCATCATCGAGCGCCTCGGCTAGCAGCCAGGAACTGAGAAGCGCAGTTCGAAGCAGGCGCCGCCGCCGCCACCGTCGGGATCGTCGGGATCGACGTGGACCAGGGTGGCGCCCAGCGATTGGGCCAGCGCCCGGGCCACCGGAAGGCCGAGGCCCATGCCCGGGGTGGTGTGATCGCCGCGGGTGAACCGCTCGAACAAGTCGGCGCGCAGCGCCTCGGGAATCCCGGGGCCGTGGTCGCGCACAGAGATGACGTCGGCGCCGGCCCGCAGCTCGACGTCGCCGGCGTACTTGAGCGCGTTGTCGACCAAGAGCGTCAGCACGTGGCCGAGGATCCTGGGGTCGGTCACGAGCGTGACGTTCCGATCAGCGACGACCCGCACCCGCTCGGGATCGACGGCGCGTGACCGCACGCCGTCTAGGACATCGATGACCGCAACCTGTTCGGCGCGTGGTTCGACGATCTCGAACTGGTTGACGGTGAGCAGCTCGTCGATCAGGCCGTGCAAACGCACGCTGGCGTCGCGGATGCGCTCGAGCATCTGCACCCGTTGCCCGTCGTCGATGTCGGCGCTGTGGTTGGCCAGGGTGTCGGCGAAGCCCGAGATGATCGTCAGCGGCGTCCGCAACTCGTGGGAGACGCGGGCCAGGAAGTCGGATTTGAGGCGCTCGAGGTTGCGGATCTCCTCGTTGTGACGCGCGCTCTCGATGGCCCCGGCGACCTGCATGGCCAGGCCCTGCAGCAGGCGATGGTCCTCGTCCATGAACGCGTCGGTGTCGACCGAGTCGACTTGGAGGACCCCGATGACGCGGCCGAGGCACACCAGCGGCACGCCGAGGTACGACTTTGTCGGGAGGTTGGTGCGCAGCCGCCGCAGGTTCGGATCGACCCGGTCGTCGTTGTCGAGATCGGGCGAGTACACCGGCTCGCCCGTTGCCACGGCCCGGCCGGCCAGACCGGTTCCGACTGGCACCCGAGCGCCGGCCATCTCCGGGGTGATGTCCTCGTCGGCGGCGGCGACGTAGACGCCCCGGTCGTCGACCAGGCAGATCGACCCGCCCCGGAACTCGACCAGCGACCGCATGGCGTCGAGAACGGTCTGGAGCACCGGCGCCAGCTCGAGCGCCGGGCCGATCCGGTGGCTGACGTCGGCCAGCAGGGCCTGGAGTTCGAGCAGCCGCTCCAGCCGCTGTTCAGCGCTCTGGCCCATGGGACCATGGTCGCGTGCTCAAGCTCTTACTGGCGGTCCTCTTCGCGATGCTGCTGTGGCGAGTCGGCATCATGATGCTGCGGGGCCTGTCGCGACCGCTGCCGGGACCGCCGCCGGCCGGCGAGATGCGGAAGGTGAACCTGCGCTACCGCTGCTCCTTGTGCGGCGCCGAGATGCGCATGACGCTGGCCACCGACGAGGATCCGGATCCGCCCCGCCACTGCCAAGAGGACATGCAACTGGTCACGCCGATCGAGTGAATCCCCAGGTGGTGGAAAAGCCTGGGGAGAATCACATCGATGTAACCCGCCCGTAAGGCGGCCGACGCCTTACCGATACCTTGTGGCGGTTATGAAACCGCCGGTGATGAGCACCAACCCCACCAGGAGGTACTTGTTGTCGGCGCCCCCGGGCAGAACGCCCAGATAGTTGATAACGATCACGATCATGCCCAGCCCGAGGAGGGTGAACATCAGTACCGGCACCCACATCGGGCTGACCTTGACCTCGCGGGGGACCGGCGGTGTGTACCGGCCGGCGGCCGCCTTCTTTGGCGTGACCCGCCCCCGCTTGAGCATCCCTAGAACATAGCGACCGATGCCGCCCCGCCCGCCGCACCGCCGCCGCCGCCGCGTCCGCCCACTCGTCGCGGTGGGCGCTGCCGCGGTCGGCTTCGTGCTGGCGCTGACGATCCAGGCCCGGCCGCCGAGCACCGAGGCCCGCCTGCCCCGCAACTACCAACTGGCCGCTCTCATCGAACGGCGACAGCGCGACACCGTCGCCCTGCGTCGTGACGTCCAGGCCCTGCGCCGGCGGGTCGGCGCGCTGTCCACCGCGGCTCCTGAGCGCCAGGTCGACGCGTCACAGCGAAAAGCCGCGCTCGATAGCGCCCTCCTCGCCGCCGGGCTGGTGCCGATGCGCGGCGCTGGGCTGAAGGTCACCCTCGACGACTCGCAGCTGGAAGAGCCTCCATCGGGCGACGTCAACGACCTCGTCGTGCACTCGCAGGACGTGCAAGCCGTGGTCAACGCGCTCTGGCGGGCCGGGGCCGAGGCGCTGGCCATCAACGGCCAGCGCCTGGTGAGCACCAGCGCGGTGTTGTGC
>JACDEA010000088.1 GCA_013816725.1 Actinomycetota bacterium | reverse complement strand
ACGATCCAGCCCGGGCCGCCGCTGTACTGCATCGCGCCTTCCGCACCGACGTTCGCCCGCTCGTCGCCGAGGCTCGGCGCCGCAACGGCGGCGCGGTCGACCCGCTCGGCGCGTACCGGGCGGCCGGCTATCGCGCCGCCAAGGTCGAGGAGCGGGGCGCCGGCGCACTGGCGACGGCCTGTAGCGTCGCGTGCTGCGGGTCGCCGCCGTCGACCTTGGCGCAACCTCGGCCCGGGTGGCGGTCGTCGACCTCGACCGTGAACCGCTCGAGGCGGAGATCGTCCACCGGTACGCGCACCAACCAATCACGTGGTCCGACGGATCCTTGCGGTGGGACTGGGAGCGGCTCATGGCCGAGGTCGAGGTTGGCCTCGAGCGGGCGCTCGAGGGCGGGCCGCTGGCGTCGATCGGTGTCGACACATGGGGTGTCGACTACGGGCTGCTTGGTGACGGCGGCGCGCTGCTGTCGCCGCCGTACTCCTACCGCGATTCGCGAACTGACGCGTGGGAGGCGGTGGCCGACCGTTTGGGCCGACAGCGTCTGTACGCACTGACGGGCATCCAGCTGATGGCTATCAACACCGTGTTCCAGCTCGCCGCCCACGATCGCCGCGAGCTCGACGATGCGACGACGCTGCTGATGCTGCCCGAGCTGGTCGTGCACCACTTGACCGGAGCGCTCACCGGCGAGGTGACCAGCGCCGGTACCTCCGCGCTCGTCGACGTCGCCACCGGTACGTGGTCGGCCGAGCTGGTCGACGACCTCGATCTCGACCCGACCTTGTTCCCGCCGATTGCGCGAGCCGGCGCGCCCGTCGGCCGGTGGCGGGGCGTGCCCGTGCACCTCGTCGGCGGTCATGACACCGCGTCGGCCGTCGCCGCGTGCTCCTCGCCGCCAGGCGCGGCATTCGTGTCGGCGGGAACGTGGTTCCTCGTCGGAGCGTTGCGATCCGGGCCCGACCTGTCCAGCGAGGCGCGGGAGGCCAACTTCTCCAACGAGCCGGCGATATCGCAAGGCGTCCGCTTCCTGAAGAACGTCACCGGCTTGTGGCTGTTGGAACGCTGCCGGGCGCAGTGGGGCGGCCCGCCGTTGGCAACGCTGGTCAGCACGGCCGAAGCCACGGCGCCGGGCCCACGCTTCGATCCCAACGACGCCCGTTTCGAGCGCACCGCGGACATGGAGGCGGAGATCCGTTCAGCGGCCGCGCTGCCAACCAGTGCGGACCGTGCTGCGGTGGTCCGGTGCATCGTTGATTCGATCGCCTACGCAGTAGCCGGCGTCGTCGACCAGCTCGGTGGGCTCATCGGGTCACCCGTCACCGCCATCGACGTGGTCGGCGGCGGCGGCCAGCTCCCGCTGCTCGTGGAGCTGCTCCGCAGAGCCACCGGCGTCCCGGTCCGAGTTGGTCCGGCCGAGGCCACCGCCATCGGCAACGCGCTCGTCCAGGGCGATGCGGTCCGTGCGCGTCAGTGTTAAATCTTGGGGTATTGCTCGTTACCTCACATCGGGCCTACGCTTGACGTCGTGAACTCGCTGGGGCAACTCCCTGATCTGTCGAGTCCCTATCCCGTCCCCGAAGCCAGCGTCGCCGAGTTGCGCGAGAAGGGTCACACCCTGCTCCGCCAGGTGGCGACCGCCGACGAGATGGCGGCGTGGGGTCCGTACATCCGCGAGGTCGCGCTGCGGAACTCCGAGGAGGACCGTCCCGTCGAACAGCGCGACACGCTGTTGCGTCGCGCGTTCCTTCAGATTCAGAACCTGTGGTGGGCGGACGAGACGATGCGACGGTTCACACTCGCCGAGCGCTTCGGCCGGATCGCGGCCGACCTGCTCGGTGTCGACGCTGTCCGCATCTACCACGACCAGGCCATCTTCAAGGAGCCGGGCGGCGCGCTCACGCCGTGGCACCAGGATCAGTACTACTTCCCGCTCGACGGCGACGACGTGATCACGATGTGGATGCCGCTCACCGACGTGACCCCCGAGATGGGAAGCCTGGTCTATGCATCCGGTAGCCAGCGGCTCGGCTACCTCGGCGAGTTCGAAGCATCGGAACAATCCGAAGCCGTCTTCCGAAAGATGATCGCGGAGACCGGCATGGAACTCGAGAGCCCCGGTCCGATGAAGGCCGGCGACGCGACCTGGCACACGAGCTGGACGCTGCACGGCGCACCGGCGAATCCCACCGACACTATGCGGGCGGCCATGACCGTCATCTGGATGGCCGACGGGTTGCGGGGCATCGAGCCGCAGCACGAGTGGCACAGCAAGGACTACGAGAAGTGGATGCCCGACGTGCACCCGGGTGAGCTCGCCGCCGGCCGCCTCAACCCGCTCGTCTGGCGCCGGTCCTAGGACCGTTGGCGTGAAGCGGCGGGCCTGGTTGCTCCTCGGCGCGCTGGCGCTCCTGCCGGCGTGCAGCACTCGCGGCTATGCGTTCAAAGTCGACGAGAGCATCGACATGACCGCGCCCGAGGCCCGCTCGTCGGTTTCGTTGCCGGTCACCATCACGTGGGTCGACCACGAACCGCCGGCGAATCTCGCCGTCGACATCCACGACCCCGACTCGCGTTACTACGGCGTGTTCCTCGATCGATCGCCGATCGGCCCCGGCCGCACATTGCGGTCAGTGGTGGCCAAGACCGACTCGTGCCGGCGCACGCCCAACTGTCCGGACATCGCCTACCTACACGATCGCAAGATCTTCCTCACCAGCGAACCAACCCTGACGCTCGAACTGTTGCAAGACCTCCGGGCATCGAAGCGGGCGACGAAGAAAGACCCGCACGAGGCGACGGTGGTGCGCATGCAGGGCGACCGGCGCGTCGGTGAAGCGTCGTTCCGGCTCAACTTCTTCGTGAAGCGATGAGTACGAAGACGACGACGAAATCGAACAGCAAGACAACCGCCAGCCCGCTGGAGGACGTCGAGGCCGTTCGCGAACGCATGCGCGGGGTCGCTCGCGCCGCGCTCGGTTTGCACGGCAAGGAGAAGACGCCGTCGTTGCGCGACGGGATGCGGGCGTCGGGTGTTGGGTGGTACCCGCTCATTGCGTTGTCCGTGCTCGTTATCGTCGACGAGCTCCAGGGCTACGCGTTCTACGTCCTTGGCCCCGAGATCAGCGGCTCGCTGGGTATCGGCAAGGGGGCGCTGGCCGGTTTGAGCACCCTCAAGATCCTTGCCATCACGCTGGCGACGCTGCCGACCGCTGCGTACATCCAGCGCTACGGTCGGCGTGGCCTGATCAGCAGCGTTAATGCATTCGCGTGGAGCGCGCTCACGCTGTTCACCGGTCTCGTCGCCGGGGCGCTGGGCCTGGCCGGAGTGCTGTTGGCCGACGGCGCGACGACCGGGACCGTTCGCAGCACCCACACGCCGTTACTGATGGACTCGTACCCGCCGGAGATGCGCGTACGTGCCCTGTCGGTGTACCGCGGCGCGGACGCGGTCGGCAATGTCCTGGCGCCCCTCGGCGTCGCCGGTCTCACCGCCCTCCTCGGTTTCACCTGGCGCGGCGTGTTCCTCATCCTCGGTGCCACCTCGTTGCTCGCTGCCTTTGCCGCCGTGCGCCTGCGCGATCCCGGCGTCGGCAAGTGGGACACAGGTCAAGTACGGGCCGCCGTCGCCGGCGAGGAGGAGGTGATCGGCCCCGAGGTGATCAAGCTCGGATTCTTCGAGGTGGTCCGCCGCTTGCTGCTCATCCCGACGGTGCGCCGCATGCTGACGGCCAGCGCGGTCCTGGGGATGTTCCTCGTGCCGCTCAACACCTTCTTCTTCTTCTTCCTCGAAGAGCGCTGGGGTCTCGGTCCCGGCGGCCGCGGCGCATTCTTCGCGGTGATGCCGATCTTCGCCATGGCTGCCTTTGCCGCCTTCGGGCGCCGGGGCGAGGCCCTGTTCCAGCGCGACCCGGCCGGGTTCGTGCGCGTGTCAGCCGTACTGCTGGGCGTCGGCGCAGTGTTGCTCCCTCTCGGCGTCTACATGCCGTTCCTCGGACTGTTGGTGCTGCTGTTCGGCATTTCCTCGGCGTGTTTCTCGCTGCTGGCCGTATCGGTGACAATGGTGTTGCTGTCGGTGATTCCGGCCGCCACGCGCCCCCACGCCGCTGCGCTGGCCGGAATCTTCACCGCCGCCGTCGGCGGCTTCGGAGGCATCCTCCTGCTGAGCGGCGTCGAGCAGGCGCTCGGTGCGACGGCGGCTATCGGCACGCTCATCATCCCTGGGGTCGCGTCGGCCGCGGTGTTGTGGACGGCTGCCCGCACCGTCGACGACGACTTCGACCGCATGGTGGACGAACTGGTCGAGGAGGAAGAGTTGCGCGTGCTCCGCGCGCAGGGCGCGCACCTGCCGCTGCTGGCTTGCCGGGGAATCGACTTCTCGTACGGCCGGCTGCAAGTGCTCTTCGGTGTCGACTTCGCCGTCGACCAAGGCGAGATGGTCGCCCTGCTCGGAACCAACGGGGCTGGCAAGTCGACGTTGCTCCGCGTGATCTCCGGCGTCGGTCTCCCGACACGCGGCACCATCCGGCTCGACGGCTCGGATGTGACGTATCTCGATGCCGAACGCCGGGTGGAGCGAGGCGTGACGCAGATCCCGGGTGGAAAGGCCGTGTTCGGACCGATGTCGGTCGTCGACAACATGCGGGTGTACGGCTTCAGCCACGGTCGCAACCGCGGCGCCGTCGAACGGGGAATCGACGAGTCATTCGAACGCTTCCCCCGGTTGGCCGAACGCCGTGACCAGCTCGCGTCGACACTCTCCGGCGGCGAGCAACAGATGCTCGGACTGTCGAAGGCGTTCATCGTGCAGCCCCGCCTGCTTTTGATCGACGAGCTGTCGCTCGGTCTCGCACCCAAAGTCGTCAGTGAGCTGCTCGAGATGGTGCGGATAATCAACGCCGGCGGCACCGCGGTGGTCCTGGTCGAACAATCGGTGAATATCGCGCTGGCCACGGTCAATCACGCGTACTTCATGGAGAAGGGCGAGATCCGCTTCGACGGTCGCGCCCGCGATCTCCTGGGCCGCGACGATCTATTGCGCTCGGTCTTTCTCGAGGGCGCGTCGAAGGGGTTCGAGTGATCGCGTCCGGCGTGCTGGGCGCGCTCAATCTGAGCGCGGCCACGCTGACCCTCGGCGTCATCATCGGGATGGCCTACGGCTTGCTTGCGGTCGGCCTCGTGCTCGTCTACCGCTCGAACAAGGTCATCAACTTCGCTCACGGAGAGATCGGCGGCTTCGGCGCCGCCCTCTTCGGTGTTGCCGTTCTCACGTGGCACGTGCCGTATTGGTTGGCCCTACCGCTCGCCCTCCTGGCCGCCGCGACCATGGGAGGGCTCGCGGAGGTACTCGTCATCCGTCGGCTCCGCAACGCACCCAAACTCATGTCGCTGGTGGGCACGCTGGGCGTCGCGCAGCTGCTCCTGTTCACGTCGCTCGTGATCAACTCGTCGGCCCCGCCGGGTGCCGCCTTCCCGCAGCCCAGCTTGCTGCCGACGTTCCACGTCGGGCCGGTGCTCGTGACCCGCGCCTACGTGGGTATATTGGTGCTCAGCCCGCTCGTCGTGATCGCGCTCGTGCTCTTCTTGCGGAACAGCCGGTACGGGCTGGCGATCAGGGCGGCGGCGGCCAATCCCGAAGCGGCGCGCATGGCGGGCGTGTTCTCGTCGCGGATGTCGACGCTGGCGTGGGCGATCGCCGGCGCGGTCGCCGGTCTCACGTCGGTGCTGCTCAAGCCCGCGCTGGGTTTTGTCACCGCCGAGTCGCTGGGGCCCAACCTGTTGCTGCGTGCGCTGGTCGCGGCCGTGATCGCCCGCATGCAGAGCCTGCCCGTCGCGCTCGTGGCCGGCATCGGCGTTGGTGTCGTGGAGCAGGTGCTGGTGCAGAGCTATCCGGACTCGGGGACCGTTGAGCTCGTGTTGTTCGTCGTCATCCTCGGCGCGCTGTTGTTCCAGACCCGTACCGGCGGTCGCGAAGAAGACCGGGGCGGCTGGTCGTCGGTACAGCCGTGGGCGCCGCTGACCGCCAGGCTCAAGTCGATCCAGGCGGTGCGCTGGCTGGGCTCGGGCGCAGGTGTGACGGCGTTGGTCGTCGGGTTGCTGCTGCCGTTGACCGTGACGAACCAGCTGGCGACGACGCTCGTCATCATCCTCGCCATCGCGATCATCGGGCTGTCGCTCGGGGTCGTGTCCGGGCTCGCCGGCCAGTTGTCGCTGGGGCAAATCGCACTCGCTGGGGTCGGCGCGACGGTGTCGATCCGCATGGCCAACTGGACCGGCAGCTTCCCGCTCGCGTTCCTCGTCGCCGGCCTGGCCACCGCGGCCGCATCGGTTCTCATCGGTCTTCCCGCGTTGCGGATCCGCGGCCTGTTGTTGGCCGTCACGACACTGGCGTTCGCGATCGCGGCCGAGGGCTGGTTGTTCCAGCAGCCGTGGATGCTCGGGTCGGGCAAGGTCCCGGGCCGACCCGTGTTCGCCGATCGCGCCTTCGAGAGCGGGCACAACTTCTACATCTTCGGCGTCGTGGTGTTCACGCTTTCGCTCCTGCTGACCCGCAACGTGTGGCGCTCGGGCCTCGGCCGGCGGCTCCGCGCGTTGCGCGACAACGAGGATGGCGCCCGCGCGTTCAGCGTGGCCGCCACGCGCGTAAAGCTCGAGACGTTCGCGCTGGGTGGCTTCCTCGCCGGTGTCGGCGGGGCGCTTTACGGCCACACGCTGTCGTACCTGAAGCCGAGTGACTTCTCCATCACCGCCAATATCCAAGTCGTCGCGCTCGCCGTTATCGGCGGCATCGGCCTGCTCGCCGGACCACTCGTTGGCGCGCTGTACATCATCGGGATCCCCCGCTTCTTCACCGGTATCGGCAGCTCGGGTCTGGCCGCCACGTCGTTGGGGTGGCTGATCCTGATCCTCTACTTCCCTGGCGGCCTGGCCCAGCTCATCCGGCCCATCCGCGATCGCGCCGTGGCCCTAGCCGCCCACGGAAAAGCGGTCCCGGTAGAGCCGGCTGCCTCCCCCGCGCCGCCCGCGCTCGCGACCGCGGCCAAGGCGGCGCCGAATGGGGGAGGACTGATCCTCGTCGCCGAGGGCCTCAGCAAGCGCTTCGGCGGGGTGCTGGCCGTGGGCGGCGTGGATCTGGACGTGGTCAAGGGTGAGACGCTCGGCCTCATCGGGCCCAATGGCGCCGGCAAGACCACCCTGTTCGAGCTGCTCAGCGGCTTCACCCGCCCCGACAGCGGCACGATCACGTTCGGCGGCGATGACATCACCAGACTCACCCCGGAGAGCCGGGCGCGGCGCGGCCTCGTGCGCTCGTTCCAGGACGCCGCGCTCTTCCCGACGCTCACTGTCATCGAGACGATCCAGCTGGCGTACGAGCGGCGCGAACCCACGCGGACGCTTCCGACGCTCCTCGGCGCGTCGGCGCGCGACCGACGCAAGGAACAGCGAGCGCGCGAGCTGGTCGAGCTCATGGGCCTACAGGACTACGCCGACAAGCAGACCGGTGAGCTGTCCACCGGCACTCGCCGCATCACCGAGCTCACCTGCGTGATCGCGCTCGAGCCGACATTGCTGCTGCTGGACGAGCCCTCGTCGGGCGTCGCCCAGCGGGAGACCGAAGCGTTGGGCGAGTTGCTCGCCCGCGTGAAGTCGCACCTCGGCGTCACGCTCGTCGTCATCGAGCACGATATGCCGCTCATCATGGGCATGGCCGACCGCATCATCGCCATGGACTCGGGCATGGTTATCGCCAAGGGCACGCCGGCGCAGGTGCAGAAGGATCCGCTGGTCCTCGAGTCC
>JACDEA010000087.1 GCA_013816725.1 Actinomycetota bacterium | reverse complement strand
CTCGAGGCGGGCGATGAGTTTGGCGATACGCGCGGTGTCGTTGCGAATGATCGCCAGGTGGGCGCTGAAGGTGAGCCACAGTCGTGCCGCCCACCGTGGCCAGCGCTCGCCGAGCGCTTCGACCTCGGGGCCGAATCGTGTGGCGCGCTCGAGGTCGCCGAGGTCGACGGCGAGCATCGCCTCGTAGACGACCCAGCGCGGATCACCCAGATTTTGCAGTGCCGATGAAAGCTCGGCGATGGTCTCGATGTCGCCACTATGGCGAGCGACCTGCCACCGCTGGTCGCACCACATGCCGGTGGCGTCGGGCTCGCCGATGCGCTCACCCAATGTCTTCGCAGCGTCGATCTCGACGATCGCGAGCGACAGGTCGGCGTGCAGTGTCGCCATCGTGCCGCGTCGCGAGGCAGCCCAGAACCGTAGGCGGGGCGATTGCGAGGCATCGGCGACGGCATCGAAGCGCTGGTGGGTCCGGGCGTAAACAGGGTCGCCGGACTCGATCTCGGTCACCATCCGCAGCAGCAGACCTTGCGCCTCGATGGCAGGATCGCCCAACCGCCGGCCGGTTGCGGTCAACTCGTCGGACAAGACATGTCGGGCGTCCTCGGTGCCCGGCTCCCAGATGGCGTCGTGATGGGCGAGCAGGCACGAAGCGAGGGTGGTCTCATTGCCTGCCGATCGGGCCAGCTCGAGCGCCTGGGCTGCCATCGCCACCGCACCCCGGCGATCGTCGGCCAGGAGGTGTGCCCGAGATCGGCTGCGAGCTGCCATGACCTCGGCCCGCAACGCCGGCTCGGCGGTCTCACCGAGCTCGGCGGCGATCTGATCGAGACCGTGTACAACATCGGTTGGTTCGCCACCGGCCGCCACCTCGCCGAGGCGATGGAGGCCAAGCAGCGCCTGCGCTCGCACGTCGGCGCGATCGGCGCCGAGCAGGGTCATGTAGCGATCACGCGCCAAGGTCAGCTCACCCGCCTGCTGGTAAGCGTGACCGCTGGCAAGCGTGAGCCTCGCACGGTCAACCGAGTCAACCGCCAGCCCGGCGGCCTGTTCGAGGTGGCGACCCGCGGCTTCATGGGTCAAGCGGGCCGAAGCGTCATGCGCGGCAGCCTCGAGCAGCGCCACCGCCTGCGCGGTCGGGATCTCGGGGATGGCCTGGGTGGCGTGCCAGGCAATCTGGGCCGGTAGAAGCTGCGCAGCGACGTCGGCCTCGGCAGCTGCTCGCACGATGGCGGCGTGCACGGCGCGTCGCTCGTCGGCCGAGAGCCGATCGCGCAGCGTTTCGCGTACGAGGTCGTGGACGAAGGTGTGTCGGCCGTCGCCGCCGCGCATCAGCCCCGAACGCTCGGCGACGGCGAGCGCGGCTGGCGCGTCGTCACCGACGACCGCGGCCACGACCGCGTCGGGTGCTTCGCGGCCGACGATCGAGGCCACCGTTAGGACGCGCTGCTCGAGTTCGTTGAGCGCGTCGATGCGGTGCTCGATCGCCCCCTGGACTCCGAGCGACTCGCCCGGCTCGGCGTACGCGACCGACTCGATGACGAAGAACGGGTTTCCCCCGGTGAGGCGGCGAAGGTGCTCGGCCTCGGCCGTGGTGGTGCTCACGCCGAGGCGCCCCCGCAACTGCTGGATCCCTTGGTTGTCGAGGCCGTCCAGCGGGATCGTGAGCGCCTTCTGAGCCAACTCGGCGACCTCGGCGCGCCGGGGGTGGTCCGGATCGGCAAGCTCGCCGTCGCGGTAGGCGGCCATCACCAACAACGGCAGGTGCGACGCGTGCCGTCGTACGAACTCGAGCATCTGCACCGACGCGGCGTCAGCCCATTGCAGGTCGTCGATGAACGCCACGAGTGGGCGCGTGGATGTCAGCGAGGCGAGCAGCTGCAACACCGCGTCGAAGACGTGGAACTCGACGATGGTCTCCCCGTGCTGGTCGGCGTCGAGCAGCCGGGCGAGTGCATCGCGGCCCGGCCGACTGGCGTGCTGCCAGTCTTCCGCACCGACCGCCGAACGCAAGGATCGGAGGATCTGCACCCATGGCCACAGACCGGGGGCGCCAGCGCCATCCCAGCACACACCGATCGCCGTGCGAGCTCCCCGGCGCTCAGCTTCGGACAGCACGGCGCTGGCGAGGCTGGTCTTGCCGACGCCAGGCTCGCCCG
Organism: Actinomycetota bacterium; assembly: GCA_013816725.1. Classification (GTDB taxonomy): domain Bacteria; phylum Actinomycetota; class Acidimicrobiia; order Acidimicrobiales; family JACDEA01; genus JACDEA01. The sequence continues at coordinate 5,639 of JACDEA010000087.1, read as the reverse complement.
AGACGAGCACGAGCCGGCCCATGCCGGCCGAGGCCTCGTCCAGCGAGCGGGTCAACCGGCGAAGTGGCCGCTCGCGACCGACCAGCGAGGTAGGGGCCACGGCCGCCATCTTGGCGCCTTGGCGTCTCGCGGGCGCGAGATCCGATCTCGCGCCTACTGGGTGACCACTCCTCACGGAAGGTGCATCCGATGATCCTGAGCGCATACCACTTCGATGGCGACCCCGACACTCTCATGGAGAGCCATCACCAGATGATGAATCTCTTCCCACCCAGCGGACTCGTCCTCCACCTGGCCGTCACCCACGACAAGGGCATCACCGTCTTCGATTCCTGCCCCGACTTGGCCACCCACGAGGCCTTCGTCGTTAGTCCGGAGTTCCGCGGCGCCATCGCCCAGGTCGGGCTGCGCGAGCCCCGGATCGAGATCCTGGGCGAAGTGCACTTCGCCCACCTCAACCAGTCCGTGATCCGATGAGCCCGTTCGCCGCCCCGCGCCCACCGTGGCGCGCCGGCGAGGCCGAGACGGCGTCGCGGCGAGAGATCGAGGTGATCGTGGCCCGGGCGGTTCCCGTGGGGGCGGCGGCGACGCTGGCCGTGGTGCAAGAGATCGCGCTCCTCGCGACGTACGAGCCAAAGTGCACCACGATCTCCCTGCATCCGACTGCCGCTGGCCGCGGGCGGTACGAGACGGCCGGGCGGCTGGGTGGCGTCGTCAGATGGAGAGGTTGGTTCGACTACGCCCTCGACGACACCGGCTTCTACAGCCACACAACCACCCCGATTGGCGGCGTGGCGGTGGCGGGCGGCTTCCGCGTCGAGTCCCGAGCGGAGGGGGCAAGCGTCGTGACGCACTACGAGCAGTACCTCCTGCCGGTGGGAACTCGATGGCTCCGACCGCTACTGCGGCGTTACGTCGTGCGGACCATGCACGCCGAGCTATCGGCCATCGCCGCGCTCGCCGGCCAGATCGCGAGACTGCCCGAGCCTCGGATCGAGATCCTCGGCGAACTGCGCATCGCCCACCTCAACCAGTCCGTGATCCGATGAGCGCGGTTGCAGCCGAGTTGGCGGGGCTCGATGCCACCGCCCTTGCCGAACTCGTCACCCGCGGCGAACTCACCTCGACCGAGCTGGTCGAGGCAGCGATCGAGTGCGCCGAGGCGCTGAACCCCATCCTGAACGCGGTGGCGACGCCGATGTACGAACGGGCACTCGCCAATGCTCACTCAGCGACTGGTCCTTTCTCGGGGGTGCCGATGCTGCTCAAGGACCTCGTCGCCGAGGTCGAGGGGATCCGCTTCACCGAAGGCTCGCGGTTCCTGGTCGGGAACGTGTCGACTCGATCATCCGAGCTCGTCTTGCGCTACGAGCGGGCCGGTCTCGTGATCATCGGCAAGTCGGCCACGCCCGAGTTCGGCATGTCGCCGTCCTGTGAGGCGGTGCTGTTCGGCCCCACCCGAAACCCGTGGGACCTCGACCGCTCGACGAGCGGTTCGAGCGGTGGATCGGCGGCCGCCGTCGCGGCCGGCATCGTCGCGATCGGGCACGCCAACGACCTCGGCGGCTCCATCCGCTACCCGGCCAGCAACTGTGGCGTGTTCGGCCTCAAACCGACGCGGGCCCGCAACCCGCTTGGTCCCGAGTACGGCGACGCCATCAGCGGCTGGGCCGTCGAGCACGCCGTCACGCGGTCCGTACGCGACAGCGCGGCGCTACTCGACGCCACCTCCGGCCCGATGCCGGGTGACCCCTACGCGGCGGCGCTGCCTGACCGCCCGTTCCTCGCCGAAGTCGGCGCCGATCCCGGTCGGCTGCGCATCGGGTACACCGGTCGGATCGGCGACGGGTCGCTCGGCCACCCCGACTGCATCGCCGGGCTGGACGCCACTGTCGCTCTGCTGGTCGAACTCGGCCACCACGTCGTCGAGACGCGGCTACCCGCATTCACCGAGCATGAGGGCGCAGCCATCGGGATCGTGTTCAGCAGCGCGACGGCGTGGATCCTCGACTACTGGATCAAGCGGCTTGGCCGCGAGCCGGCTGCCGACGAGATCGAACCGCTCACGCGGGCGTACTGGGAGATGGGCAAGCACGTGTCCGCAGCGGCGTACCTGCGCTCCATCGAAACGCTGCAGCGCTACTCGCGACGGATCGCCACTTCCTTCGCCGGCTTTGACGTCTTCCTCAATCCGACGGTCTCGGCACCGCCACTGCGGCTCGGCGAGATGGTTTCGACCGACGACGAGCCGCTGCGGGCGGCCGACGTGGGCAGCACGACGGTCGCATACTCGGGAGTCATCGCCAACCTAACCGGCAACCCCGCGATGTCGGTGCCATTGCACTGGAATGACGAAACCCTGCCCATCGGCATGCACTTCCTCGGTCGCTACGGCGACGAGGCCACCCTGTTGCGCCTCGCCGGCCAACTCGAGCAGGCCCGCCCGTGGGCTGATCGGCGGCCCCCCGTCTTCGCTTCGTAACTCGGGGTCCTCCCGGGACCCGCGCTCGCAAAATCCCCATACACACATTCTCCGCGTGCAATGCGGAGCAGAAGGAGAGCACCATGCCCAAGGCATCCAAGACCACCGCCTCCGAGACCGTCGAGGTCGAGGGCTACGAAGGCCATCTCGAGAACATGGAAGGCGGCTATACCGTCGCCTTCGAAAAGTACACCGCGGATGCAGACCTGACCCCGTTCTTCGCCGGCCTGCCCGACAACCGCTGCCAATGCGCCCACTGGGGCTACGTCCTCAACGGGAGAGTGACCTTCAGGTCCGCCGACGGCGACGAGACGTTCGAGACAGGCGACGCCTACTACGTCGGCCGTGGCCACACCCCCATCCTCTACGCCGGCGCCGAGGTCGTGGAGTTCAGCCCGACCGACGAACTCCAGCACACCCTCCGGGTCGTCACGAAGAACATGGAAGCGGCAAGTTGAGGACCTGGTGAGCATCGGGTTCTCGCTGTTCGAGATGCAACGAGTCGGCGTGCGATAACTGGCGACGGCGAGAAAAGTTCGACGAGATCAACCTTCGGCAACTGGCTTGTCGAACAACAGGATCTCCTCCTCGTCGGGAGGTTGGAAAATCGTTGCCCACCTTTCAAAGTGAGCCCGTGTCATGGGCGAGGCTGTCCACTCGCCCGACGCATTGCGACGCTCAGCGCGCTCGATCAACTCCTCTAAGGGCGCATCGAGGTAATGCAGTTCGACTCCCACCCCCAGAGCTCGCGCCTCGAGTCGTTTCTCATCCCGTTCAACTCGCGCCCAGTGGCCCCACTCCAAGATCACGCTCTGGCCCCGGGCGAGGAGATCCTGGGAAAGAACCCACAGCTGATGTTCGAGACGCACTCGGAAGTCTTCATCCCACAAATCGGCACCCAGTTGAGTCGCCCACCCGTCCTTATCCAACCTGACGGCGGGGATTCTGAGTGCGAGCTGATGAGCGAGTGTCGACTTGCCCGAGGCCGGAAGCCCACAGATCAGCACGAGCCGCGTCGATGACTTCGCCATGCACGATTTCTAACCTGAGTCGTCTCCTGCCCGGAGACTTCGGCCCACACGCCGCTTGGGAACTCGGCCGGCGCGTCGTCTGACTCGCCTTCGGTGAAGAGTTCGAAACCCTTCACCGACTGCAGCCACTCCGGCAGGTCGTCCATCGACGGAACGCCACGCTTCCGTGCCACTACGCGGAACGTCGGCGAGCGATCTGAAGGACCGCACCCCAGTGTCGCCGGAGACGCCCGTCCTCGCGCTCCGCGAGCCGGCGGCGGATCTCGCCGTACAGCCGGTCGCGTTGCCACTGGGCCATCGCGATGTGACCGGAGAACGTGTCCAGCAACTCGATGTAGGTCTCGGCGTCGTAGGTGACCTCCCAGTCGAACTGCGTGATATCGGCGACGTCGAACTGCCCACTCGCTTCGATCTCGTCGCGGTCATCAGGAAGTTCTTGCGGTCGTGGCCATGCGGTGTCCGGTGGCATACCCTCGCCGATCTCGTCGTAGACGCGCTGGAGCTCGACGAAGATCGGGTCGCCGTCACGTGGGAAGACGTGGCCCGCATTCCAGAGAGCGAGATAGCCACCGGGCTCGAGTACCTCGGCCGCCTTCAGATAGCGGACGTTGGGGTCAACCCAGTGCCACGCGGTGGCGGCGTACACCATCGCGAACCGCGATGGTCCCGACGGTTCCCAATCCTCGAAGGTGGTCTGCAAAACCTCGACATGGAACGCCGAGAGATTCTTGCGCGCCGCTGCAGCCAGGGAGCGACCCGGTTCGAGGCACGTGATCCAAAATCCTCGACTCGCCAGCGGGACAGTCGCCTTCCCCGTTGCGCAACCGACCTCGAGCAAGCGAGCTCCATCCGGCAGCTGCGTGACGTGCAACAACCGGTCGTACACCTCGTTCGGGTAGTCGGGCCGAGCTCGTTGGTAGAGCTCGGCCGCTTGGTCGAAGGTCGCGCCAAGCCGCGATCGGTCACTGCCCGTAGTCACGCACTGATTCTTGGCCAAGACGCTCCGGTCGTCGGACGAGTTCATCGAGAATGAGCTAAATGTCGCGAATCATTTCGACCATCTTCGCCGCGGGCTGACTGTCCCACGGTACGTCGGGCGCCTCGCCATTAGAGCATCGCCGACCGCCCGCTGAGCTACACGACGATGACTTCGATCATGTCCTCCAGCACGCGGAAGTCGTCTCCGTTGCGCGTGTAGAGGGGCAGTTCGGATGCGAGAGCCGTCGCGGCGATCAGCAAGTCGACCGAGCGCGCACTTCGAGCTTTCCGGCCTGCTGCTGCGACGGCCGCATAGATCCGCCCGTACGCGCGAGCGGCGTCGGTGTCGAAGGGGAGTGGATCGAAGGCTGCCTCCGCTCGCTGGAGGCGGTCCTGTCGCCTCGCCCGCTCGTCGGGATCACTTGTCGCGTGCGGACCAGCGGCGAGCTCGGCCATCGTGATCGCGCTGACCGCGACCTCGGCTGGAAGGAGCTTGGCGTCCAACTCCTCGAGGTCGATGAGCGCGGACGTATCGAGGACCCCACGGGGCCGCCGTGGCAGGTTAGGCACGGGGTGTCGCGCCCTGACTGGCAAGACCATCGAGGTCGTCGCGCAGCCGGAGGTAGTCGACGCTTGGTGCGGCGCGGAAGATGGCGACGGCCGCTTCAGTCGCGACGAAGCGGTGTCGGCGAAGGGGCGTGAGCTCGCCGACGGGCACGCCGTTGCGGGTAACGATGAAGACCTCGCCTTCGTCGAGGGCGCGCATGATCTCACCACTCTCGTTCCGCAGCTGTCGTTGGGTGATTTCGCGACTCACGGCCCTCACTGTAGCACCACGTGCTACATCTCTAGGTGGCAGCCTCTGGCACATGGACGGCGCTGGCTGGCGGCTGCTCGGCCGGCGATCAGATCGTCGGCGGCTCGATCCGCTCGATCGTGTCCACGCGGTCGAGGGACCGGTCAAAGGAAGCGATCTGGCCGACCCCGGTGCTCTCGGCGCACGCGACGGGGTATGCCTCGGCGAAGTCGATGCGGTCGGTCTCGTACACCTCGATGGCCCGGAGCAGGAGCGCCGGATCCACGCACACGATCGAGTCGAACGCGATCAGCGATCGCACCGCGGAGGCGACCTCATCGCGAGGCGCTTC
>JACDEA010000086.1 GCA_013816725.1 Actinomycetota bacterium | reverse complement strand
CTCGCGTTGCGCGGCGCGGTAACCGGCCAGCCATCCTCGGTCGTATGACGCCGGCTCCGGCCATGGCCTCCACCCGTTGTCGGGGTTGTACATGTCGAGCGCTGGGTCGACCGAGAACGGGTCGGTCTCGTCGGTCACCGACGGGTCGATGACCTGCAGCATGAACACGCCCTCGCCGGGGTGAGCGGCCAGCGCGATGAACGCGTCGCCCAGCCCGGGTGACGTCGACATGGCCAGCGACATCAACGATCCGCCGCCGCTGTTGCCTAGCAACACCACCGACTCGGCCCCGCGCCGTCGCAACTCGGCGACCGCGGTCTCGACGTCGGTCACGCAGTTCTCGTGCAGGCAGTCGATGTCGTTGTTGACGTACCGAGTGGCGAAGCCGAGCACCGCGTAGCCGGCAGCGGCGAGCAGCGGGCAGGCGTAGTGCACCGAGAAGTCGCCCCGCGGATGCGTCAGCGCAATCGCCGTCTTCCACGGACGTCCGCCCGGCGGCGTCCACAAGATCCCACGTACGACGGCGCCGTCGGGGCTGACCAAGACGATCGGCTCGCGCCCGGGCTCGACCCCCGGGTCGTCGGCCGGCTCGGGCCAGTACCCGAGGAACGGCCTCAAGCGCTGACGGTTACGGGCTTGAAGATCGTGACCGCGGGCGGGCTTTCCAGCGCGGGGTGCGGGTCGGCCAGCAGGCGCTCGGCCTCGGCCTGGTCAGCGTCGGTGAAGGCCTGGGTGAGACAGCAGAACTCGACGAGGATCCCGTTGGGATCGGTGGCGTAGATCGATGTGCACCACCCGTGGTCGATCTCGGCCACCGTGATGCCGTGCTCGCGCCACACCTGCTTGCGCGCCTCGAGGTCGTTCAGCGTCGGTGCGTTGAACGCCAGGTGATTGACCCACGCCGGCAGCCCGACGCCGGTGGAGATTGCGGTGGGAAAGTCGTCGCCGATGGCGTCGTCGTGGAGGTCCCAGAACGCCAGCAGCTCATCGTCGCCGGTGTTGTAGAAGAGGTGCTTGGCCCAGCCACCGCCGTCGGTGGGCGCGGCCACCACCTTCTGCAACGTGAATCCCATGACCTGCGTGTAGAAGGCGTGGGTGGCGTCGAGGTCACGGGTCGCCAGCGCGACGTGGTTGAAAGCCATGCCTCAATGCTACGACGCCGTCCCCGTTTCTTCGGCAGAACGCCGGTCGCGCTTTAGCCTGGCGTCGATGCAGGTGCTGCTGGCTGCCGAACTTCTGCTGGGGAACGACCTGCTGCCCCTCCTCGTTCTGGCTCTCGGCGGCGCGCTCGTGGTCGGCAACGCCATGGCTCTGGTCCGGCCACCGGCGAAACCGAAAGAGGGCGAACTCTCGCGGGCGCCGGTCGGCCGGACCGTGACCATGTTGATCGTCGGGTCTCTGGCCGCGGTGTGGGCTCTCGCAAGCCTGGTGACCCGCTAGGTCTGTTCGGCTGTAGGTCTGTTCAGCTGGCTCCTGGTCAGCTGGCCCGGCTCTTTGGGCCGGTGGACTTGCCCCGGCCGCGGATCGCGGCGCGGGCCTTGTCGGCCAGGCCCGCTGTCGGGCCGGCGACGAGGTTGGCGGGCGGGGTGTCAGGTGCCTTCGGGTGCGGACGGGATGGCACGATCTTCTTGGCCTTTTCCATCTGATCGCCCAGCTCCTGCAGCGCCTTGCGGCCCACGGCGCCACGCACCTTGGGGAACAGGTCGGTCTCCTCCTCCTCGGCGTGGTGGAGGACGTTCTCCTTCAGCACCGTGACCTTGGCCGTAAAGCGCTCGGCCTTGGGATCCATCCCCTCCAGCTCGGACAGGATCCACTTGACGACGTGGTGCTCCTCGAGACTCTCGAGGACGTTGTCCTCGGCTTCCTCGACCGCTTGGCGCGCCGCCGGATAGAACAGCTGCTCCTCGATCGCGGCGTGGATCGACAACTCTTCGATGATCTTGTCGACCAGCTCGCGCTTGCGTTGGTAGGCCGAGTCGCCCGCCTTGTCGAACTGCGCGAACAGGCCCTTGACTGTCTTGTGGTCCTGCTTCAACAACGTGATTGCGTCCATATGCCGTCGCTACCCACGACAGCCCATTGCTATGCGGAGTCGTCGTCCTCGGTGGCCAGCGTGCGCAGTCCGTGGCCTTCGGGCGTGAGCGCGATGTGCGAGTGTGTCTGCGCGATGAGTCGGCTCCGGGAGCGAAACGAGTGGAAGTTTTTCGGCGTGCTGCCGAAGGCCGATCGCCCGCTGGCCGTCGCATGGTGGACCGTGCTCGTTCTGCGCGGCCTGCTCCCCGCCGCGTTCGCGCTGGCCATGGGTGCGCTCGTGGGGGCGGTGCAGGACGGCCGGGGGTTGGGTGCGCCGCTGGCGTTCGTCGGCGTGGTGTTCGTCTTGTTGCAGGTGCTCACCCCCATCCACCAGGCGATCAGCGCCAACCTCGGCAGCCGGGTGGCGGCGTGGCTGTACGACCGCCTCACCGAGGCGTGCATCAGGCCGCCCGGGATGGGTCACCTCGAGGACCAGACGCTGATCGATGACCTCACCGTCGCCCGCGAGTTCGATTTCGGGATGACGGGCCCGCCTATGCACATGAACATGGACTTCATCTCCGGCAGCCTCGTGGAGATGGCCGGCGGCGTCGGCTCGGCGCTGGTGCTGTTCGCGTATTCGTGGTGGGCGCCACTGCTGCTGGGTGGCGCGTGGGGCGCGACGCACTGGCTGCTCCGCGAGAGCGCGATCTGGCGCGACCGCAACACCCAGGCGGTGCGCGAGGCGCAGCGCCACGCCGACTACAGCTACCGCCTGGCCGTCGACCCGCCGGCGGCCAAGGAGCTGCGGCTGTTCGGTCTCGCCGACTGGGCCATCGAACGCTTCCTGGGGCGGCGCCGCCAGCTGTTCGATCTCCAGTATCAGGCCACCCGGCTGCGCGAGCGACCGGTCGTCTGGAGCGTGCTGATCGTGACCGCGGCCAACGTCGCGGTGTTCTGGTCGCTGGCCGGCGCCGCGGCCGACGGTCGCCTGAGCCTCGACAAGACGATCGTGTTCGCGCAGGTCGCCATCGGCACGAGCCTCATCGCGTTCGGCGGGCTGAACTGGGCCCTCGACGGCGCCGCCGCGCCGGTCGCCGCGGTGCTGCGTTTGGAACCGGCCATGGGGCCCGCCGGCGCGCTGGTGTCCGGCGGTCAGCCCGCCGACGCGCTGCCCGGGCAAGAGATCAGATTTCGCGACGTCACGTTCGGCTACCCGTCGAGCGCGGCTCCGGTCCTCGAGGGTTTCGACCTGTCGATCCCGGCCGGGTCGTCCCTGGCCATCGTCGGGCAGAACGGCGCTGGGAAGACGACGCTGGCCAAGCTGCTGTGCCGCCTGTACGACCCGCAGCAGGGCGCGGTCGAAGTCGACGGAATCGATATTCGCAAGCTCGACCTGGAGTCGTGGCGGCGGCGGGTGACAGCGGTGTTCCAGGACTTCATCCGCTTCGAGCTGTCCTTGCGCGACAACGTGGCCCCGGCCGGCGCCCCTGACGACGCGGTGCTCGCCGCCTTGGCCGACGCCGGCGCGTCGGGACTGGCCGGCCTCGACACTGTCTTGGCGCGGGGGTACGAGGGCGGCACCGATCTCTCCGGCGGCCAGTGGCAACGCATCGCACTGGCCCGGGCGCTGTGCGCGGTGCGGCTCGGCGCTGGCGTCGTCCTCCTCGATGAGCCCACCGCGCAACTCGACGTGCGGGGTGAGGCCGAGATCTTCGAACGCATTCTCACGGCGACGCGCAATTGCACCACCATCTTGATCTCGCACCGGTTCTCGACGGTCCGCCACGCCGACCGGATCTGCGTGCTGGAGCACGGACGGGTCATCGAGCTGGGCACCCACGACGAGTTGATGGCGTTGGGCGGGCGCTACAAGACGATGTTCGAATTGCAGGCCTCCCGGTTCGCCGCCGGCGAAGAGGAAGAGGGCGTGGAGTTCGATGTTCTCGCCTGAGGCCGACGACACCGATCTCCCGCCCGCGCTGCGCTCGATGTGGCGCGTCGTGAAGATCGGCTATTCGGCCGAGCCCTGGTTGCTGGCCGCCGCGTTCACGTTGTCGATGGTCGCGGCCCTGCCCGACGCCCTCCTCGCCCTGTGGCTCAAGCTGCTGAGCCAGGGCCTGCTCGAGTCGAACCGCGGGCTCCTCCGCATCGCCGCGGTCGGGTTGGCGGTTTCCGCCGCCGCGACCTGGTTCCTACGCACCGTGAGCACGCGCGTGCAGCGACGGTTCCGCGACAAGGTGACGATCGCGCTCGAGTCACACGTCGCCCGCTTGCAGGCCAACGTGACGACGATCGCCCACCAGGAACGCCCGGACTTCCTCGACCGGCTCAGCGTGCTGCGTGACCAGATCTTCGTGCTCGACCACATGTACCTGTCGCTGTTCTCGACCTGCGGGTGGATCCTGCGGCTCGGCGTCACCGTCGCGCTGCTGGCCTCCATCCATCCGGTGCTCGTGCTCCTCGCGCTGTTCGCGCTGCCGACGGTGCTCACCTCGACGTGGCGGCCCGGTGTGGAGCGGGTCGCCCAGGAGCGGGGCGCGCAGCCCGACCGGCTGGCCAAGCACCTCTTCCTTACGGCGACGACCGCGCCGCCGGGCAAGGAAGTGCGGGTCACGGGAATCGGGCCGCGGCTCGTCACCCAGCGCCGGGCGGCGTGGGAGCGTTCATACGCCGAAGTGGCCGGCGTGCGGTGGGCGAGCGCGTTCTGGCACACGCTGGCCTGGGCGGTCTTCGGCGGTGCGTATGTCGGCGCGATCGTGTTCGTGGCCAGCGGCCTGCACGCGTCGCCCGGCAACGTGCTCCTCGTGCTGGCCGCCGGCGCGAGGCTCTCGGCGTACATCGGGGCCACCGTCGGCGAGATCGGATTCCTGCGCGGCATCTGGTTGGACGGGTCGCGCCGGCTGGTATGGCTCGAGGAGTATTCGGCCTCGCTCGACGCCGACGCCGACGGAGTCGTGCCCGAACGCGTCGTCCACGGCATAACGCTCGACCACGTGTCCTTCGCCTACCCGGGCACCGACCGGTTGGTCCTCGAGAACGTCGATGTCATGCTGCCGGCCGGAGCGGTAATCGCGGTCGTAGGGGAGAACGGTGCCGGCAAGACGACGTTCGTCAAGCTGCTGGCCAAGATGTACGAACCAACGAGCGGGCGGATCCTCGTCGACGGCGCCGAGTTGTCGCGCATGCCGGCGGCCGAATGGCGCAAGCGCCTCGCGGGTGCGTTCCAGGACTTCTTCCGCTTTGAGTTCGCAGCGCGCCAAAGCGTGGGCGTGGGCGACGTTCCCCGTCTCGACGACGTGTCCGCGGTGACCGTCGCCGTGGGCCGGGCCGGCGCTGACGACGTCGTCGAGCACCTCGTCGCCGGGCTGGACACGCAATTGGGACCGACGTGGCCCGGGGGCGTGGAGGTGAGTTTCGGGCAGTGGCAGAAGGTGGCCCTGGCTCGCGGTTTCATGCGCGACGAGCCGCTGCTGCTCGTCCTCGATGAGCCGACCGCCGCACTCGACGCCGAGACCGAGCACGCGCTGTTCGAGCGCTACGCCACCGCGGCGCGCCGGCGCGAAGGACCCGACGGTGTAGGCGCCGGCCGCATCACCATCCTGGTGTCGCACCGATTCTCCACCGTGCGCATGGCCGACTTGATCGTGGTGCTCGACGGGGCGCGCGTCGTGGAGGTCGGGACCCACGAGGACCTGATGACGCGGGGCGGGCAGTATGCCGAGCTCTACGGCATCCAGGCCGCGGCGTACCGCTGACGCTGCGGCGACGGGACGGGGCCGATGACCGACAGCGGATCGACAAGTACGCGGGTATGCAACGTGCTCGTCGTCGGGTCGGGCGCGGCCGGAATGCGCGCGGCCATCGCCGCTCACGAGGCGGGTAGCGACGTCGTCGTCGTCGGCAAGCGTCCGCACCTCGACGCCCACACTGTCCTGGCGTCCGGCGGCATCAACGGCGCGCTCGGCACCCGCGATGCCGAGGACTCGTGGCAGCAGCACTACGCCGACACCGTGCGCGAGGGCTACTTTCTGTCACATCCTCGGGTCGTGGAAATTATGGCCCGCGAGGCTGCGGCCGCGATCGAGGAGTTGGCCGGTTGGGGCTGCGAGTTCGCCCGCACCGACGATGGCCGGCTCGACCAGCGCTACTTCGGCGCGCACTATTACCGGCGCACCTGTTACGCCGGCGACTTCACCGGTAGGGCAATGCTGCGCACGATCCACCGGCGGGCCCAGGAGATCGGGGTGCGCCCGGTGATCGAGGACACGTACGTTGCCCGACTGCTCGTTGCCGACGGCACCTGCTTCGGGGCGCTGGCCTTCGACTTGCACTCGGGCGAGCGCACCGTGTTCCTCGCCGATGCCGTGCTGGTATGTACCGGCGGTCACACCCGCCTGTGGCGGCGTACGACATCGCGCCGTGACGAGAACTTCGGTGACGGGTTCGGCCTCCTGCTCGAAGCGGGCGCCGAGCTGATGGACATGGAGCTGGTGCAGTTCCACCCCACCGGGATGATGTGGCCGGAGGACGTGGCGGGCCAGCTGGTCACCGAAGCGGTTCGCGGCGAGGGGGGCCGCCTCTACAACGCCGAAGGCGAGCGCTTCATGCAGCGGTACGACCCCGAGCGCATGGAGCTGTCAACCCGCGACCGCGTCGCGCTGGCGATGTACACCGAGATCGCCGAAGGCCGCGGCACGCCGCGCGGCGCTCTGTTGTTGGACATCACGCATCGGTCCAAGGACTTCATCCTCGAGAAGCTGCCGCGCATGTACCGCCAGTTCATCGAGCAGGAGATGCTCGACATCTCGAAGGTCCCGATGGAGGTCGCCCCCACCGCGCACTATTCGATGGGCGGCGTCGTCGTCGATCCCGAGACCCACGCCACCGTCGTCGCCGGGCTGTACGCCGCAGGCGAGGTCACCGGCGGGTTGCACGGCGCCAACCGGTTGGGCGGCAACTCGCTGGCCGAGACGATCATCGCCGGCCGTCGTGCCGGTGAGGCGGCTGCGCGCTTCGCCGAGGAGGACGAGGTCGTCCTCCGCTCACGCCGGGTCATCGCCGAGGCCGGCGCTGAGCTCGACGCCCTCGTCGGGCCGGGCGAAGAGCTGGCCCGCCCGCTGCAACGCACTGTCCGCGACCTCATGTGGCGGCACTGCGGCGTCTCGCGAAACGAGGCCGGCCTTCGTAGCGCGCTGGCCGGGCTGGGCGACGTGCGGGCAACGCTGCCGAGCATCGACGTCCGCCCCGGAGCCGAGGGATGGAGCGATCTGGCTCACGCGCTCGACCTGCGCATGGGGCTGCTAGCGGCCGAGGCGACCGTGGTTGGCGCGCTGGCCCGACGCGAGACGCGTGGCGCGCACAACCGGACCGATTTCCCCGACCTCGATCCCGGGCTGCAGGTGAACTTCTATACGTCGTTGGGCGACTCGGGCATCAGCATCCGGAGCGAACCGGTGCCCAGCGCCTCGCCCGAGCTCGACGAGATCATCCGCACGGCGCCCAAGGTCGAAGCCGGCGCCGACCGCCTCCTCGAATAACCGCGGGTCATCGCATCGGGAGATGGCGCGTGCGTTGGCGCGCCATGTTGCGGACGCCGGCGTTGGGATCGCTCTTGCCGGCGGCGATCAAGGCGTCGGCCACGTCGGGCCGTCGGTCGACGACTCGGCCCAGCGCGTCGACGGCGCCCGCTCGCACGTCGGGGTTGGGATGGGCGCGGACGAATGCCAGTGCCTTCGGCACGAACACGTCGTCGCCGGGGCGACACTCGTTCTGCTTGCATTGATCGCAGGCCAGCGCGTGC
>JACDEA010000085.1 GCA_013816725.1 Actinomycetota bacterium | reverse complement strand
GCGCCTATCAGGTGAGCATCAAGTGGCACCAACCCGCCCTCGTCGGGCTGTTCGCCGCGGTGGCCGTCGGGATGGCCATCGGCTACGTGATCGAGCGGTTCACCATCCGGCCGCTGGCCAGCCGGTCCCCGCTCGTCCGCACCACCGTGACGATCGGCTGGTTGCTCGTGCTGCAGGAACTGGCCGGGATCATCTGGGGCAAGAACGCCTACCACCAGGCCGTCAAGGTCGTGAGGCTCAGCCGCTTGTTCACGGCGCCGGGCGGCGCGGTGGTGGCCACCGACCAACTCCTCACCGTCGTCGTGGCGATCGCGCTGGCGGCCGCCGTTGCCTTCGTTCTCAAGACGACGTCGTTCGGCGCGCAGATGCGGGCGGTGGCCGACGACCCGCCGACGGCGCGGCTGTGGGGTATCGAAGTCAATCGGGTCACGTCGGCCTCGTGGGTGATCGGAAGCGGGATGGCCGCGGTCGCCGGCGTGCTGCTGACGCCCCGACTGAACTTCGACCAGATCTCGCTCACGGTGCTCGTCATCGAAGGCCTGATCGCGGCGGTGATCGGCGGCCTCAGCAGCTTGCCGCTCGCAGTGGTCGGCGCCTTCGTCCTTGGTATCGCCGAGGAGTGGCCGCGGGCTTTCATCAGCACGAACCCCGGCCTCGAGAAATTCATCGCAGTGCTCGTGGTCATCGCGGTGTTGGCCGTGCGCCCGCCGCGCGCCCTGGGCGAGCGGCTCGCGTGAGGTTCGACCGTCAGCTCCTGGTCCGAGCGGCGATGGTGATTGGCGCGTTTGACGTGCTCTATCTCCTCGCCGACCACGTCGGGGCCAACTACCGGCGGTTGATGACGTTGTCGGCCGTCGATGGGTTGCTCGTGCTTTCGCTCGTCGTGCTCACGGGCTTCGTGGGCCAGATCTCATTTGTGCAAGCAGAACTGAACGGCTTCGGCGGACTACTGGCCGGCGCCATGATCGGCCGCCTCCACTGGAGCTTCTGGGTCGCGCTGCCCCTCGCAGTCGTGGCCTCGGTGGCCGTGGGGATCGTGGTGGGGGTGCCGGCCCTGCGACTCCGGGGCCTCATCCTCGGGGTCGTCACGATCGCCTTGGCCCTGGCTTTCGACGCGTGGGTTTTCTCACTCGACACTTTCAAAGCGCAGTTCATCGACCGACCGTCGCTCCTCGGGTGGGACTTGAGCGACGATCGGGCCACGTTCGCGTTCTGCTTGGCGGTGCTCGCGGGGTGCGCGTGGATGGTCGCGAACTTGCAGCGATCGAAGACCGGGCGCATGCTGGCGTCCATCCGTGACGCCGAGGTGGCGGCGCGGACCTCGGGTGTCGACGTCACCCGGGCCAAGCTCCTCGCCTTTGGGATTTCCGCCGGCCTGGCCGGCCTGGCCGGGGTGCTACTCGACCTCACGATCGGCACGGCCGACAAACAGAGCTTCACCTTGCTCATCTCGCTGAACATCGCCGCGGTCGTGATCCTGATGGGGCCCAACCGCGTGGCGTCGGCGTTTGCCGGCGGGATCTTTCTCCGTTGGGGCAGCGAGATCCTCGACAAGGTCGGCGTGGGCGGCAAGTACCTCAACGTCGTCCTCGGCGTCGGCTTGATCGTGCAGCTGATTGCCGCGCCCGAAGGTGTGGTCGGCCAGTTCAGCCACATCCGTGCGGCGGCCGGCCGCTCGCTGCGGCGGCGGGTGGCGGCGACATGAGCTCATCAGAGATGACGTCGCCCGAAGAGACGCCGCTCCTCGAGGTGCGCGAGCTGTCGATCAGCTTCGGCGGTTTGCAAGCGCTCAACCAAGTGTCGTTCGCCGTCGAGGAGGGCGAGATATTCGGCCTCATCGGGCCGAACGGCGCGGGCAAGACCACGCTGTTCAACTGCGTCTCGGGGCTCATCCAGGCCACGAGCGGTGTGATCCACTACGAGGGTCAGCCGCTCGACGGCCTCCCGATCCACGCGAGGTCGCTCGTCGGGATCGCCCGTACATTCCAGAACCTCAATCTGTTCCACGGCCTCACCGTTCTCGAGAACCTGATGGTCCCGGTCGAGGTCCGCCAACGGCGAGGGTTCATCGCCGACGCATTCAGGGCCACGCGCTCGCGCTTCGGCGAAAGTCAGGCCCGCGAAGAGGCGGGCGCGATCCTCCATTTGCTGCATCTCGGCGATCTTCGCGATGTGATGGCCGGCGAACTTCCCGTCGGCCTACAGCGCCGTGTCGAGCTGGGGCGAGCGGTGGCGCAGCGGCCACGCCTTCTACTTCTGGACGAGCCGGCCTCGGGACTCGACGGGCGCGAGACGGCGGAGCTCGGCGCGCTTCTACCCCGAATCGCCCGCCAGCTGTCCGTGACGATCGTGCTGGTCGACCACGACATGGCGTTGGTGATGCGTGTGTGCGATCGGATCTGCGCGCTGGACTTCGGTCAGGTCATCGCGATGGGGACGCCAGCGGAGGTGCGCAACGATCCCACCGTGATGAGCGCCTATCTGGGCGCGTCGGGTGCGGTGCAGGTGGCCCAGCGATGAGTGAAGCGTTGCTCCGGGTCGAAGCCCTTCGAGTTGCCTACGGACACATCCCCGTCGTGTTCGGCGTCGACCTCGACGTCGCCGCCGGGGAGATCGTTGCACTGCTCGGCGCCAACGGCGCGGGTAAGACGACCACACTCCGGGCGATCTCGGGCATCGTCCGCCCGACGTCTGGTGCGGTTACGTTCGCCGGCAAGCGGATCGACGGGACGGCGGCCGAACGCATCGCTCGGCTAGGGGTGGTCCACGTTCCCGAAGGTCGCGGCGTGTTCCCCAGCCTCCTCGTGGACGAGACGTTGCGGTTGGCCGGTCGTGGGTTACCGCGCAACGAGTTGGCATCGACCCTGACCCGCGTGTACGAACTGTTCCCGCGGCTCGACGATCGCCGCCGCCAAGCCGTCGGCCAGCTGTCAGGTGGGGAGCGGCAAATGGTGGCACTATCGCGTGCTCTGCTGTCGAAGCCCACGCTGCTGATGATCGACGAACCCTCACAAGGGTTGGCCCCCATCGTGTGCGATCAATTGTTCGAGGTGATCGGGAAGCTGGCGCGCGATGAGGGGATCGCGGTGCTCCTTGTTGAGCAGTTCGTCACGCGCGCGCTAGCGCTGGCGAGCCGGGCCTATGTCCTCACCAAGGGCGAAGTGAGCTTCGCCGGCACGGCGGCGAAGCTGGCGGCCGACGAGTCGTTCATCGCCAGCTCGTACCTGGGCGAAGTGGACGACCGCGCCTTCGCGGCCACTCTCGCGCCAGAAGACGTCGACCTCGCGAAGGCGGCGCGCCGCCGGTGAGGGTCCGACGCACCGCGCTCGTCGCCGCTGTTTTGCTGGCCGCGGTCGGCCTCGGTCTGGGCGCGGTCACCACCTCGGTGTTCGCCGCCGAACCGGCGTTCACTGCGTACGGCGCCGACGGTTCCGGCACCGGCGTTCACGTCCTCGGCTACACGAACGGCCTCACCAACTTTGCCAGCGGGTTCTTGGACAACGCCTACCCGCTCGCCGTGAGCCACATCGATGCCGCACCGGCGGCCCAGGCCGTCGCCAGCGTGGCCGACACCGGGCCACTGGGCGCTACGGGTGTGGGTCAGGTGCAGGCCAACGTCCCCAACGTCGCCAGCCAGCCGCAGTACGCAATCGCGTCCTACCCGGGCCGTCCGACCGCGTCGCTGAGCCAAGGCACGTCTGTCGCCGAAGCCAGCGCCGATCAGGATGGCGCCCAGAGCCGCGGTGCGGTGGGGGCCGTGGGCACCGGCGGCTCGGTCGAGAGTGACGCCGACGTCGCCCACACCAGCGGCGACGAAGGCTCCTCCCGCGCGAGGGTCGACCAAGTGGCCCGAACCGTGATCGCCGCCGCGACCGGCCATGTGAGTCGCGCTGTGTTCGGCAGCGGTGTGTTGAAGATCGCCGACGTGAACGTCACCGCCGGCGTCACGTCCGACGGGTCGAAGGCGACGCCGAGTTACACCATCGCCGTCGGGTCGGCCACCGTCAACGGGATGCCGGTGGCGATCACCGAAAAGGGCGTGGTCGTGCAGAACGCGCCGCTCCCGGGTTCCGACGCCGTGACCCAAGTGGTCAACGGGCAGCTCAACCAGGCGCTGGCTAGCGAGGGCCTCGCCGTTCGTGTCACCGCGCCGACGATCACCACGAGCGCCGGGCAATCCAGTGTCCAGGTCAGCGGGGTGCACGTGAGCTATACCGCGCCGAACCCCAACCCGTCCGTCCCCACGCTGACCTTCGACTACATCCTCGGCGAAGCGCGGGCGTTCGCGTTCGGGGTGCTGGCGACGGGGTCCGACGCGGCGCCGGAGCCTGTTGGCGCCGCGGTTGACGCGGGGAGCGTCGATTCCACCGACATCGGCTCGGTCTCCGGGGCGATCGTGTCGCCCAGCCCCGAGTTGAGCGCGGTCGGCTCGGGTCTGCCGACCACGCGGTCGGGCCGGTCGAGCACCGCCGGCCTGCTGTCGGTCTCGGCCCGCCGAGTGCGCCCAACCTGGTTGGTCCCGATCTATTTCATTTGGCAGGCGCTCGTGCTGGCGACGGCCGGCGCGCTGGTGTGGTCACGGGGAGATCCGCGTGGCTGATGACGTCGCCGACCTCGTCGCCCTCGGTCGCGACAGCAGCGTCCGCTGTCCCAACGACGACCTCGAGTTCCGGCCCTTCTTCACCGGCGGCGCCTGCCCGTTGTGCGGGTACCGGGCCGAGGGCCGCGTAGGTGAGCCGTGGACGCACCGCGTCGACTGGGTATGGGTCGCGTTCGTCGGGTTGGTGGCGGTCAGCATTCTCATGGCGGTAATCGTGTTCGTCGCGCTTTGACGGCGACCGGACGCCTCGACGGCAAGGTCGCCATCATCACCGGGGCGGCGCGCGGCACCGGCGCGTCCACGGCGCGCCGATTCGTCGACGAGGGCGCGCAAGTGGTGATCGCCGACGTACGCGATGACGAGGGCCGGGCGCTGGCCGCAGAGGTCGGGGCCACCTTCGCCCACCTCGACATCACCGATGAAGGGGGATGGGCCGACCTGGTAGCGGTGACCGTCGAGCGGTTCAGCCGCCTCGACGTGCTCGTCAACAACGCGGCGATCCTGCTCCTGGCGTCGCTGGCCAATACCTCTCTGGAACAGTTCGAAGACGTGATGCGGGTGAACGCGGCAGGAACGTTCCTCGGCATCCGCGCGGTCAGCGACGCCATGAAAGCCGCCGGCGGTGGGTCGATCATCAACGTGTCGTCCATCGACGGCGTCTATGTCACGCCGGGGACGGGGGCGTACGCGGCGAGCAAGTTCGCGGTGCGCGGTCTTACCAAGACCGCAGCGTTGGAGCTGGGCAAGTTCGGGATCCGGGTCAACGCCGTGTGCCCCGAGGCCGGCAATCCGGAGATGGTCCGTCCGTTCCTCGAGGGGATCGACCCGGGCGAGCTGGCCAAATCCGGGCCGGTGCCGAAGCCACCGCTGGGACGCCGCCCGTCGATGGGTGACGTGGCCGACACGATCGTCTTCTTGGCCTCGGACGAGAGCGCGTTCTATACGGGCGCCGACTTCGTGCTCGACGGCGGCACCAGCGTGGGGATGAACATCACCGTTCCCGGTGTCTGAGCGGCCTCGATAGCCTTCGCGACATGCCGAGCGACACCGAGCCTCCCGAGGATCGAGCCGCCATCGAGGCGCTGTTCGACGAGGTCCGCACGATCCCTCCCAGCGACGAGTTCAAGAAGCGGGCGCTCATCACCGACACGTCGCTCTACGACGAGGCCAACCAGGACTGGCAAGGCTTCTGGGCCCGTCAGGCGCTGGCCCTCGACTGGTACGACGAGTGGGACACCATCCTCGAATGGAAGCTTCCGTTTGCCCAATGGTTCGTCGGAGGCACGCTCAATGTCTCCCACAACTGCCTCGACCGCCACGTGGCCAACGGCCTGGCCGACCGCGTCGCTTATCACTGGGAAGGCGAGCCGGGCGACACCCGCACGATCACCTACGGCGAGCTCCTCAATGAGGTCCAGAAGTTCGCCAACGTCCTCAAGGGCCTGGGCGTAGAGCGGGGCGACCGCGTCAACATCTACCTCCCGATGATTCCCGAGTTGCCGGTCGCCATGCTGGCCTGCGCGCGGATCGGTGCCCCCCACTCGGTCGTATTCGGCGGCTTCTCGGCCGAGGCGCTGCGCGACCGGATCCTCGACGCACAAGCCAAGGTGTTGATCACGGCCGACGGTGGGTGGCGCCGCGGTAGCGCGGTCCCGCTGAAGGTCAACGCCGACAATGCGGTGGCCGAGGCGCCCACCATCGAACACGTCGTGGTCGTGCGCCGCACCGAAGCCGATGTTCCGATGCAGGACGGACGTGACCAGTGGTGGCACGACCTCATGGCCGACGCCTTCCCCCGGTGCGAGCCCGAGCGCATGGACGCTGAAGACCTGCTCTACCTGCTCTACACGTCGGGGACGACCGCCAAGCCCAAGGGCATCATGCACACCACCGGCGGTTACCTCACCCAGGTCGCGTTCACACACAAGTACGTCTTCGACCTCCATGCCGACACCGACGTGTACTGGTGCGCGGCCGACATCGGTTGGGTCACCGGCCACAGCTACATCGTGTACGGGCCCCTTGCCAACGGCGCCACGTCGGTGATGTACGAAGGCACGCCGGACTTCCCGGACAAGGATCGTTGGTGGTCGATCATCGAGCGCTACGGCGTGACGATCCTGTACTGCGCGCCGACGGGTATCCGCACGTTCATGAAGTGGGGGACGCAGTATCCCGAAGCGCACGACATGTCGTCGCTCCGCGTCCTCGGGTCGGTGGGCGAGCCGATCAATCCCGAAGCGTGGATGTGGTACTGGGAGCACATCGGCGGCGGGCGCTGTCCGGTTGTCGACACGTGGTGGCAAACCGAGACGGGCGCCATCATGATCTCGCCGCTTCCCGGCGCCACCACCCTCAAGCCCGGCTCGGCCACGTTCCCACTGCCCGGCATCGCCGCCGAGGTCGTCGACGAGAAGGGCAACAAGGTGGAGCTGGGCGGCGGTTACCTCACGTTGACGCGGCCGTGGCCGTCGATGTTGCGCGGCATCTACGGCGATCCCGAGCGCTACCGCGAAACGTATTGGAGCCGCTTCGAGGACCGTTACTTCGCCGGCGACGGGGCCAAGCTCGACGACGGCGGCTATTTCTGGCTCCTCGGCCGGGTCGACGACGTGATGAACATCAGCGGCCATCGCGTGTCGACCACCGAGGTGGAGTCCGCGCTGGTCGACCACCCCTCGGTGGCCGAAGCCGCGGTCGTGGGCACCAAGGACGAGACCACCGGCCAAGCCATCATCGCCTTCGTCACGCTGAAGGGCGGCCAGGAGCCGAGTGACGAGCGGGGCGAGGAACTGCGTAAGCACGTGACCGCCAAGATCGGCGCCATCGCCCGGCCCAAGACGGTGATCTTCACCGACGACCTGCCCAAGACCCGCAGCGGCAAGATCATGCGCCGGTTGTTGCGAGACGTCGCCGACGGGCGCGACCTGGGCGACACGACAACTCTGGCCGATCCCGCGGTTGTCGAGGAGATCAAGCGCCGCGCCACGGTCTCGCCCACCGAAGAGTGAGGTGAATTTTCCCGAGAATTGGCGGTGGAGCGCCGCGCCACTGCCGCCCGGCCGCGCTGTCGTGTTCGACATGGACGGCGTGCTCTCGGATGCCGCCAGCCGCCAGCACTACATCGAGGGTCCGGGCCGCCGGAACTGGGACGCGTTCTTCGCCGCCTGCGGCGACGACGCGCTGATCGAAGAGGTCGCGCAGCTGCTCCACCTGCTCGACGCCAACTTGCAGATCGTCTTACTCACCGGCCGACCGGTGCGCGTGCAGCGACAGACCTTGGCGTGGCTCGAGCGTTACAAGCTGCGGTGGGACCTGCTGATCATGCGCGACTACGGCGACTACATGGCGGCCCGGGAGTTCAAGCAGTGGACCGTCGAGGAC
>JACDEA010000084.1 GCA_013816725.1 Actinomycetota bacterium | reverse complement strand
GAGCTTGGCCGGGCTCTTGTCGTTCTTGGAGTGCCAGACCCGCACCTGGATCTTCCCGCGTTTGCCGCCGCACTTGTCGCCGTTCTTGAACTCGTCGCGACCAGGGACCTTGAGGCTCGTCTTGGTCGCGTTGACGCCGACTTCGGTGAAGAACTTGTCGAGCGTGGCGCTGTCGCCGGTGACGGCCGATGACGTGGGGTGGATGTGAACGAGACCGTCGGCGTGGCTGTGGATCCCGACCTTGTCGCCTCGGGTGTCGTTGAGCCCGGGCGCGAATTCGTTGCACAGGTAGAGCCCGTAGGCCGCGTGCCAGTGGTCGTTGAGGCTCGGGTGGGCGACAGCGGTATTGAGGCCGTTACGGCTGGAGACCACGAGCAGAATGCCCACCGCTATCACTGCGGTGATCCCGCCGTACCAGAGCCACGGCGTGCGCCCGCGCGAGGTCCTGCCGCCCCCCGTGCTGGCGATGCGAGCCACCTTCTTGTTGCTGGACGCCCTACCCATGGGGATCGAACCCTAGTGGCCGCCGCGGCCCTGTAGGCCTCGTCTGGCCCACATGAGAAGGAGGCGGACGGCCAGACCGGCGACGACAACGGGCGCCAGCAACCGCCCCGACCAGGACGTCGTCCGCCACCAGTACTGCAGCAGCGAGCGGTGATGGGCGGCGAGCATCCGGTACGGCGCCTGCTTCGTCGAGACGCCCTGCACGTGCGTGACTCGAGCGCCTGGCTCGTAGCGAACCCGCCACCCGACCCGGCCGGCGCGCCAACAGAGGTCGACGTCCTCGAGGTACATGAAATAGTCGTCGTCGAACCCGCCGATCTCGGCGAGCGTCGACCGGCGAGCCAGGAAGCAGGCGCCCGACACCCAGTCGACGTCCCGCGCGCCCGAGTGGATCGCGTCGGTCATCAGGTAATGACGGCTGTACGGATTCTCGGTGGTGACCAGCCCCACGAACGCGTGGCCGATGGCGTCGCCCAGCCGCGGAAAGGCCCGGGCCGAGGGGTACAGCGTGCCGTCGGCTTCATCGATGCGGGGACCGACGATCCCGACGCGCCGGTCGGCGTCGAGCGCGGCGGCGAGCACCTTGACCGCGTCCGCGTCGACGACGACGTCGGGGTTCAGCACGAGCACGTACTCGTCGTCGACGCGGTCGAGCCCGCGGTTCACGCCGCCGCCGTATCCGAGGTTTGCTCCCGTCGCCACCACGACGACGTCAGGATTCGACGCCGCCAGCCGCGCCGTCGAGCCGTCGCTCGAACCGTTGTCGACGACGACGATGCGATCGACGCCGCCCCGCATCAGGCTCTCGACGCAATTGATCAGATGTGATCCGGCGTTGAAGTTGACGACTACCGCGGTCGTCATCCCGGCGGCGAAGGCGCGTCCAGCCGTTCCCGGAAGTAGGCCGCGGTGCGGGCGAGACCCTCGGGCAGCTGGATGGTCGGCTCCCACCCGAGAATGCGCTTGGCCAGCGTGATGTCGGGCTTGCGCTGCATCGGGTCGTCCTGCGGAAGCGGCAGGAACTCGATAGGCGACTGCGATCCGGTGGCCTCGATCACGTTCTGGGCCAGTTCGAGGATGGTGAACTCGTTCGGATTGCCGATGTTCACTGGGCCGACATAGTCGCAGTCGAGCAGCGCGAGAATCCCGCGCACCTCGTCCTCGACGTAACAGAAGCTGCGGGTCTGGCTGCCGTCGCCGTACACCGTCAACGGCTCGCCCCGGATGGCCTGCACCAGCAGGTTCGACACCGCCCGCCCGTCGTCGGGCCGCATGGCGGTGCCATACGTGTTGAAGATGCGCAGGATGCGCACGTCCAGCGCGTGCACACGGTGGTACGCCATCGTGATCGCCTCGCCGAAACGCTTGGCCTCGTCGTACACACTGCGCGGCCCGATGGTGTTGACATTCCCCCAGTACGTCTCGGGCTGCGGGTGCACGAGAGGGTCGCCGTAGACCTCGCTGGTCGACGCCACCATGAAACGTGCGCGGTGCTGTACCGCGAGGTCGAGCATGTTGCGGGTGCCGTTGCTCCCAACACTCAAGATCTCCAGCGGGATGCGGGCGAAGTCGGCCGGTGACGCCGGGCTGGCGAAATGCATGACGGCATCGACGGGACCGTCCACCTCGAACGGGATAATGACGTCGTGCTTGAGGAACTCGAAATCCGAGCGGCCCTCGAGATCGGCGATGTTGGCCGTCGACCCGGTCAGGAGGTTGTCCACGCACACCACGGCGTCGCCCCGGTCGAGCAGGGCCCGCGACAGGTGCGAGCCGATGAAGCCGGCGCCGCCGCTGAGGACGACCCGGCCCATTAAATCCGCCCGATGCCGTCGTATTGGAAGCCACGCCGTCGCAGACCGGTGGGATCGAGCAGGTTGCGGGCGTCGACCACCACGCGGCTGGCCATCACGTCGGCCACCTTGTCGAAGTCCAACCAGCGGAAGTCGTCCCACTCGGTGAGCACCACGAGAACTGCGGCGTCCTGGCACGCGGCGTAGGCGTCGCCACACACTTCGACGCCCTCGATCTCGTGGCGCACCATCGGGTCGAACGCCCGCACCTTCGCTCCGCGGCTGCGCAAATGTTCGATCACGTGCAGCGACGGCGACTCGCGCAGGTCGTCGGTGCGGGCCTTGAAGGTGAGGCCCCACACGGCGATGGTCTGGCCGTCGATCGAACCGCCGACCGCCCGCTCGATCTTCTCGGTCACCCACTGGAACTGGCGTTGGTTCGTTTCGATCACGGAGCGCAGCACGTCGAAGTCGTAACCAACGTCCTCGGCCATCCGCACCAGCGCCCGCGCATCTTTTGGAAAACAACTTCCGCCGAATCCAGGGCCGGGGCGCAGGAATTCGAAGCCGATGCGCTTGTCGTAACCCATGCCCAGCGCGACATCGCGTACGTCGGCGCCGAACAGCTCGCACAGTTGGGCCACCGCGTTGATGAAGCTCACCTTCGTCGCCAGGAACGCGTTCGACGCGTACTTGATGGCTTCGGCCGACGCCGGATTGGTCACGATGAGCGGCGACTCCAGGTGCTCGAACAGCGAGGCGACGCGCATGGCCGCCTCGTGCGTGTCGCTGCCGATGACGATGCGATCGGGGTGGAGACAGTCGTGCAGTGCCGTTCCCTCGCGGAGGAACTCCGGGTTCGACACCACGTGCACGTCGTCGCGAGCCAACAGCCGCTCGACGCGCGTCGTGGTGCCGACAGGAACCGTCGACTTGTTGATGACGACCGCGTCGGGAATCAGGTGCGGGCCGATGTCGGCCGCCACCGCTTCGATGTAGGACAGGTCGGCCGAGCCGTCCTGGGCCTGCGGGGTCGGAAGGCACAGGAAGACGAACTCGGCGTCGGGCACCGCGGCGGCCGCGCCCATGACGAAATTGAGGCGGTTGCCGTCGATGCCCTCGCGCACCATTTCCTCGAGGCCGGTCTCGAAGAACGGCACCTCACCCCGGCCCAGGGCTTCGACCTTTTCGGCCAGGACGTCGGCGCACACGACGCGGTGACCGAGGTGGGCGAGGTAGGCACCGGTGGTCAGCCCGACGTAACCGGTACCGATGACGGCGACCTGGGCGGTCACGTGGACAGCTCCTTCACGAGCGATGCGAGTGGATCGTGGTAGTCGGCGAGCAGCGGGATCCCGGCCGCCCGCAGCGCCGCGTTGTCGAGTACGGAGTTGGCCGGCCGCGGGGCGGGAGCGCCGTAGGCCGCGGTCGACATGGGGGTGATCTTGTCAGGGGCGAACCCGGCCAGGGCCAACGCCTCGCGGCCCAGCTCGAACCACGTCGTTGGCCCTTGGTTGGTGACATGGAATCTTCCCGGCCGGCGGTCGACGGCCAGCACACGAATCATGCGGGCCAGGTCCGGCGTGAAAGTCGGGCACCCGCGCTGGTCGTCGACGACCCCCCACGTGTCGCGCTCGGCCGCCAGTTGCAGCATCTTGGCCACGAAGTTGTTGCCGGCTGCGCCGCACACCCAGGACGTGCGCACGATGGTGCTGCCAGCGTCGACCTCGCGTTCCCCGCCCAGCTTCGAGCGGCCGTATACCGATTGCGGGTTGGTGGCGTCCCACTCGCGGTAGGGCGCGGCGGCGGCGCCGTCGAACACGTAATCAGTGGACACGTAGACCAGGTGGGCGCCAACGCGGCGGGCGCCTTCGGCCACGTTGCGGGTGCCATAGGCGTTGACCCGGAACGCGCGGTCGGGATCAGCCTCGCAGGCATCGACGGCCGTCCACGCCCCCGCGTGGATGACGATGTCGGGCTGCACGGTGAGCACGACAGACAGCACGCTGTCGCGATCGCTGACGTCGAGGTCCGAGCGCGTGGCCGCGATCACATCGTCGCCCGCGAACGCGGCGACGAGATCGCAGCCCAGCTGGCCGCCGGCGCCGGTGATGAGCGTGCGCGTCATCGGGCGGCCGACCACGCGTCCTCCACGACCGGCGACAGGCCGCGCAACGGCTCCCACCAGGCGCGGTTGTCGCTGTACCAACGGATGGTCTCCCACACACCGCGGTCGAACGGCACCGCCGGCTCCCACCCGAGCTCGCGGTGGATCTTGGTCCAGTCGAGCACGTAGCGGCGCTCGTGGCCGGGCCGGTCGCGCACGATCGACTTGAGCGACTGCGGCTTCTCCAGCGTGGCCAGGACGACGTCGGCGATCTGCTCGATGCTCTTCTCGACGCCAGTGCCCACGTGGTACGTCTCGCCGACCCGCCCCTTGTTCACCACCAGGTCGATGGCCCGGCAGTGGTCGAGTGCGTGGATCCACTCGCGTCGGTTCTGGGTCGACGAATACAGCGGGAGCGGAATGTCGTCGAGGGCGTTGGTGATGAACAGGGGCAGGACCTTTTCCGGGAACTGGTACGGCCCGTAGTTGTTGGCGCAGTTGGTGATCGTGATCGGCAGGCCGAACGTGTGGAAGTAGGCGCGCACGGCGTGGTCGCCGGCGGCCTTCGACGCGTTGTACGGCGCCAAGGGCCGGTAGGGCGAATCCTCGGTGAACGCGGCGTCGGCGTCGAGGTCGAGGTCGCCGTAGACCTCGCACGTGGAAACGTGATGGAAGCGACGCACGCCGACGCGGCGCGCCGCCTCGCACAGCGTCTGGGTCCCCAGGGCGTTGGTCCGAAAGAAGACGCCGGGATTCTGGATGGCGTAGCTGTTGTGCGACTCGGCCGCGAAGTTGACAACGACGTCGATGGAGTGGGTTTCGAGGGTGCCCTCGACGAGCGCGAGATCGCCGATGTCGCCGCGCACGAACGTGACGTTGCCGTCGAGCCCGTCGATGTTCTCGGGGCGGCCTGCGTAGGTGAGGGCGTCGTAGGCAATGATGTTGTCGCCCGGGTGTTCCTCGATCCAGTACCGCACGAAGTTCGAACCGATGAAGCCGGCGGCGCCGGTGACCAGCACGTTCATGGGGAGCCCACGCTACTGGCCGGTCGCTCAGGCGAGGTCGACTTGCGAGTGGTCCCCCAGGAGTAAACGGGTCGCGCGCGGCCGCTGGCCGGAGCGGAAGATCTCTGCGTGCTTGCCGATCAACGAGTCCACGATCCTGTCGCCGGCGTCGGTGATGCGGCCGCCTTCAAGTACGACGGAGTGGTCGATCTCGGAATGGGTGATCTCGCAGTCGGGGCCCACGGCAGTGAACGGCCCCACGTAACTGTCGACGACGCGGGCGCCGGCGCCGATCACCACCGGCCCGCGCACCGTCGAGTTGACGACCTCGGCGCCGCGCTCGATCACGACGCGACCTTCGATGCGCGAGGCCTCGTCCACCTTGCCGTCGATCCGCGGCTCGAGGGTCTCCAGCACCAGTCGGTTGGCCTCCAGCAGCGGCGTGAGCTTGCCGGTGTCGATCCACCAGCCCTCGAGCTGGCGCCAGTGAACCGTGTGACCCTGGTCGATGAGCCACTGGATGGCATCGGTGATCTCCAGCTCGCCGCGCGCCGAGGGCGCGATTGCCCGCACCGCCTCGTGAATCGTCTTGTCGAACAGGTACACCCCCGTGAGCGCGAGGTCCGACGGCGGTACCACCGGCTTTTCGACCAGCCGCACGACCGTGGTCCTGTCCTGCGACAGCTCGGCCACCCCGAAGCGCTGCGGATCCGGCACCCGGCACAGGAGAATCTGGGCGGCGGCGCCCTCGCGCCCGCCCAGGAACTCGCGCAGGTCCTGTTGGAGCAAGTTGTCGCCCAGGTACATCACGAAGTCGTCGTCACCGAGGAACTCGGCGGCGATGAAAACGCAGTGGGCCAGGCCGCGGGGTGCGTCCTGGGCGATGTAGGTGACCTGAGCCCCCCAACGTGATCCGTCCCCGACGGCGGCCTTGATCTCGTCGGCGGTGTCGCCCACCACGATCGCGATCTCGATGATCTCAGCGTCGACCAGGTTCTCGAGGACGAAGTACAGGATCGGCTTGTTGGCCACCGGCACGAGCTGCTTCGCGCTGGTGTGGGTGATCGGTCGAAGGCGGGTGCCGCTTCCCCCGGCCAGGATGAGCCCTTTCATCGCCTACAAGTGTCGCATGGCGTCAACAATTGAGCGCCGTCGGCGCGCCCTTCGACTGCGGCTTCGTGGTCGCCGGGCCGTTGGTCGTGACTACCGTCGTCGTGGACGCCGCCGCCGTTCCCGGCGCGCGGATGCCGCCGAAGCGGGAGCCGGTGGTCAACACGACGTCGACCCCTTGCAGGTTGAGGTCCTGCTTCAACTCGGCACCGCCTTCGATGTACGCGGCCACCAATTGCGCCTTGAGAATCTGGCCCCGGCCGTAGCGCACGACGGGCTTGGTATACGTGAACGCTTCGGCGTCGCCGGTGCCGGCGATGTTGAAGCCTTGCCGCTGCATCTCCTTCGCGGTGGTGCCGCCTTGGCCGCCGAGACCGGACCCGTTGAGCACGCGCACGCGCACCGTGTTGGGTTTGATGTTCGGGGGCGGACTGGCGGGCGATGGTTCCTCGCTCTTGCCGTTGAAGTGGTCGATGATCTCCTGCGCGTCCGGCTCCTTGAGTCGTAGGACCGCGGCGCCGCCCACGAACACGTTGGTGGCCGGCAGCGTCAACATGTCGACGGCGTCGGGTTCGAGCGAACGGAAGCGACTGCCGAGCCGCAGGATGTCCTTGGTCGACAACGCACGGTCGATCTTCACGTACTTGACGCCTTGATTCACCAGTCCGGGAAGCTTGAAGGGCTGGCGGGCTCCTTTGGAGATCGCCTTGCGCATCACCCGGCGCACGAAGTCCTGTTGCCGCTGGATGCGGCCCAGGTCGCCGGTGGGGTCGGTGCGCCACCGACCAGACTCGAACGTCTGAAATTGTCGACTGCGCGCATAAGCCAGCGCCTGTTCGCCGGTGAGGTTGATGCATCCCGCGCTCTTGACTGATAGTCCGGTCTTGGTGTCGCGCGCCGGTGCCGGAAACGGTATGACGACGCCGCCGACGCTGTCTACGATCCCGCGAAACCCGACGAAGTCAACCGACGCGTAGTGGTCGATCGGGATACCGAGCGACTTGGTGATTGTGTCGATGAGTGACTTCGGCCCGCGCTCGTACGCGGTGTTGACGCGGTCGGAGCGACCGGTGTCGGCGATCTTCACGTAGGTGTCGCGCGGGATCGACAGGATCGCGGCCTTCTTCACGCGAGGGTCGACGTGGAGCACCATGATCGTGTCGCTGCGCTGTCCCCCGACCTGGTCTGCACTCCCGAAGTGCTTGCGGTCCTCGGCCGAGATCGTTTCGCGCGTGTCAGAGCCGACCAGGAGCACGTTCATGGGGCCCCCGGCGTCGTCGTCGCCGCAGCGACGCAGCGCGTTGCACAGGTCGATTTTGTCGATCTGCCCGTACTTCAACCGGATGTAGCCGTACCCGGCGGCGGTGGCCAACACGCAGAGCGCGACGAAGACGTTGGCGGCGATGAGAACCCGGCGTGGCCAGAGGCGCGGCGATGCGCCGTCGCGGGAGATGTGGGCCACGGCGGGGAATTTA
>JACDEA010000083.1 GCA_013816725.1 Actinomycetota bacterium | reverse complement strand
CATCGCGACTCCAGTCAGGTAGTGGTGAGCGCAGGCGCGCGGCGGAAGAGGCGAAAGCGTCGATGGCTTGACGCCTCGGTGGCGATTTCGTTCTGGACGCTCTCTGAGAGCAGGTCCTTGAACCCCGCCAGCATCAGCTGGCTGATCTCGGAGCCGGGCGAAGACGCCATGACGGGCATGCCGACATTGATCGACCGGCTGACTTCTTTGGCGTAGGGGAGAACAGCCTTGAATCCCTGTGTGAACAGCTTGGTCACCTGATCGACGTCGATGCCGACGTCGCGCTCGGCCTTGTTGAGGATGAGGCGGATGTTCTCGCTGGAGATCTTGAGGCGTTCCAACGTTCCGAGGAATACGCCCATGTTGCGAACGCTGGGAAGGTCGAGCGTGGCCATCGTGTAGACGACGTCGGACATGTCGAACGCGGCGAGCACGACCTCGGTGAGTGCGGCGGGGGTGTCGACCACGACGTAGTCGAAGTGATTGCGCACCGCCCGGATGACGCGGGCGACGTCGGTCGGCTCGATGCGGTCGGCCTCACTCGGATCGCGGGGGGCGGCCAGAATCGAGAAGCCGCTCTCGTGCTTCACGAGGTAATCCTCGATGTGCGCGTCCAGATCGGCGTCTTCATTGTCGGCCTTCTCGAGCGCGTCGAAGATCGTGTACTTGGGACGCAGCCGCAGCGCGGTCGAAACCTCGCCGAACTGAAGGTCCAGGTCGATCACACAGGCCTGCTTCCCGGTGTAGTGGGAGAGCATGTACGCGAGGTTCGTGGCGAGGAAGGTCTTGCCGCAGCCGCCGGTAGCCGACGACATGGTGAACACCAAGCCCGGCTCCTTGGGCCCGCTGCCATTGCCGTTGGAGCTGGCGCCGGTGACGTTGGCGGGAACCGGCGTGCGCGTCTGGTTCATTTCGATGACACGGTCGAGCGCGCCGCGCAACACTCCGTCGGCGAACGGAAGTTGCAGTATGTCGACCGCACCGGTGCGGACGATGTCGCGAAGGGCGGCGTTGGGCCGGCGCGAGAACACCAGGACCACACCCATGTCGGGCCGCACGTCGTGCAGCTCGGCCAGCCGGGCCAGACCGGCGCGAGTTGCCAGTCCCGGGCCGGCGACGAGGATGTCGAACGGCCCTTCCTCGGTCAGGACGTCTTCGACGGCGGCGGGCTTGGTGCAGATGTGGACCTCGGGCGTCGGCCGGTTCTCACCGACCGCCTCGCGGACGGCCTCGGCCAGCGTCTCGTCGCGGTCGACCACCAGGATGCGCGGGTTGCGCATTAGAAGGGCGAGCCGGCGGACCGGCCGGGGGTCTGCACGACGCCTTGGTCGGTGCGGGCGAGCGCCAGGTACATGCCTTCGAAGGTTTGCAGGTACACGACCTGCTCGGCCTCGGCCGCCGTCAGGGCCAAGACGAACGTCGCTGCGCCGCCGGCGGGGGGCGCCGGCGTCGCCGACAGGACCTCGATGTCAGAGAGCACGAGTTTCACCGCGGGCGTCGGGGCGAGGTTCGGCTTGGGCGCTGGGGCGTTGGCCTTGATCGTGCCGAAGAGGTTCACCCGGTCATGCGCCTTCACCAGTCCGCCGACGGCCTGGACCGACCCCAGCGAGATGGCGAGAGCTTGCTTGCCCTCTGGGATGGAAAAGGCCGGCGCGGCGGCGCCGGGCTGGGTGACGTCACCGGGCTTGGGCGCAGCGGCCGGTGCGACGGCTTGGACCTTCGGCTGAGGGTCTGAACCGCCGCCACGCGAGGCGACGAAGGCCAGCCCGGTGCCGACGATGAACACGCCGATACCGATGACTATCAGGAGGGTGGAGCGGCTCTTGGCCATGGAATTCGTCCCGCTTTCTGTTGACGTGGCCGTGCCCAGCAAGGCCGGGCCCGGCGCGGCCTGCCCTTCTTTCGGCACATTCGCCCCGACAACGGATGAGCAGTAAGGACGGTCGCTAGTAGCCCGTACGGGCCATGTGGCGTGTGGCCGACCGGAGGAAGTCGTGCATGTCCTCGCGCCGGTAGAACTTGTGGGCCGCCGGGTGTTGCGGCGCCTTGCCGACCAGGAGGCCGTCGGCCCGACGACCCCACCAGCCTTCGTAGACCTTGCCCCGACGGTACGGGTCCTCGATGTGGTGCGCCTCGGCGTCGAGATCCCATCCCGCCGCCTGAAACCCCGGCTCGTCGAGGAAGAGAACGACACGGGGGTGCATGACCTCGAGGGCCCATTCGGGCGAGGCGCCGTGCAGCAGCGACGTCACCGCGAGAGATTCGGCCATGCCCAGCTGGACGAGCGTGGTGGACCAGTGGCGGACCTCGCTCCAGAACCCGAGCGGGTCGGGGTAGAAGAACCCCGC
Source organism: Actinomycetota bacterium (assembly GCA_013816725.1). Taxonomy (GTDB): domain Bacteria; phylum Actinomycetota; class Acidimicrobiia; order Acidimicrobiales; family JACDEA01; genus JACDEA01. Next base: position 5,669 of record JACDEA010000083.1, on the reverse strand, counting down.
GTGAGCCTCGCCCAGGGCCGGCGGCTGCTCGGTCCAGGTCACCAACGGGTCGCGCCACACGGGCGGCTTGGTCGTAACGAGCAGCAACCAGGCGTTGAGGGCGCCGGGGGAGAGCGGCGGCCAGGCCGAGGCCCGCTTGAGCAACGCCTTGCGCTGGCGAGCGGTCACGCGCGCCGCGGCGCTGAGCCGGACCGCCGGCTCGTCGGCGTAGAGGTCACTCTCCATAGACCGTCTCTATCGACGCGGAAGGCGCGGACGTGAGGCCTACAGTGCCCCGGCGATGCTCGTTGTCGGCCTCACCGGGGGAATCGGGTCCGGGAAGTCCAGCGTTGCGTCGCGGCTCGTCGATCGGGGCGCCGTACTGGTCGACGCCGACGCGCTCGTACGTGAGGTGCAGGCGCCGGGCGGGCCGGCGTTCACGCCGATCGTTGAACGGTTCGGCCGGGGCGTCGTGGCTCCCGACGGCACGCTGGATCGCCAGGCCATCGCCGACGTCGTGTTCGGCAATACCGAGGAGCTGGCCGCGCTGAACGCGATCGTCCACCCGCTGGTCGCCGCTGGGATGGCCGAACGCCTGGGCGAGCTGGCCGAGACCGACGAGATTGTCATCCTCGACATTCCGCTGCTCGTCGAGTCGTCCCGCCAGTCGGCTGCGCAGTACGTGATCGTGGTGGACACCCCCGAGGACGTAGCCGTCGCCCGCCTGGTTGAGCACCGAGGTTTCACCGAGGCCGACGCCCGGGCCCGGATGAAGAACCAGGCGAGCCGCCGAGCCCGCCTCGACCGCGCCTCCTTCGTCGTCGACAACTCCGGCACCCCCGCCGACCTCGACGCCGAAGTAGCCCGCTGCTGGGCCTGGCTACAAACCCTTTAACGCGTCAACTGGAGGCAATAGGTCGCTGATTCAGCAGCGACCTATTGCCTCCAGAATCGGGAGTGCGCCGGGCGGTGCTGTTACAGGGCTCCCGTAGAATCGGAGAATGCCCGAGTTCAAGGTCGTCAGTGACTTCGCGCCGGCGGGGGACCAGCCCAAGGCGATCGAGGGGTTGGCGAAGGGCATCAACCGGGGCGACCGGTTCCAGACCCTGCTCGGGATCACCGGGTCGGGGAAGTCGGCCACTATCGCCTGGACGATTCAGGAGGTCCAGCGGCCCACGCTGGTGATCGCCCCCAACAAGAGCCTGGCCGCGCAGCTGGCCAATGAGTTCCGAGAGTTCTTCCCCGAGAACCGGGTCGAGTACTTCGTCTCCTATTACGACTACTACCAGCCCGAGGCGTACATGCCCTCGAGCGACACCTACATCGAGAAGGACAGCTCGATCAACGACGAGATCGAGCGTCTGCGCCACAGCGCGACCGCGGCGCTCCTCGCCCGGCGTGACGTGATCGTCGTCGCCTCCGTCTCGTGCATCTACGGCTTGGGCTCGCCCGAGCAGTACGCCGGCACCATCCTGCGCCTGGTCAGCGGCACCACCAACGACCAGCGCTACATCCTCCGCAAGCTGGTCGAGTTGTCCTATGACCGCAACGACATGAACCTCACCCGGGGCAAGTTCCGGGTGCGGGGCGACTGCATCGAGGTCCACCCGGCATACGAGGAGAACGCCCTCCGCATCGAGCTGTTCGGCGACGACATCGAGCGCATGGTCTGGTTCGACCCGGTCACCGGCGAGAGCCTGGGCGACGTGGCCGACCTCGCCATCTTCCCGGCCACGCACTACGTCACCGGCGACGAGAGCATGAAGCGGGCGATCAAGACCATCGAGGTCGAACTCCAGGAACGGCTGGCCTACTTCGAGAAGGAGGGCAAGCTCCTCGAGGCCCAGCGGCTCCGCATGCGCACCCAGTACGACCTCGAGATGATGCAGGAGGTCGGGTTCTGCAACGGCATCGAGAACTACAGCCGCCACCTCGACGGCCGTTCCCCCGGGGAGGCGCCGTACACGCTGCTCGACTACTTCCCGAAGGACTATCTCCTGGTCATCGACGAGAGCCACGTCGGCGTGCCGCAGCTCCACGGCCAGTACGCCGGCGATCGCAGCCGCAAGGAGACGCTGATCGACCACGGCTTCCGGCTCCCGTCGGCATTCGACAACCGGCCGCTGCGGTTCGACGAGTTCTACGAGCGGGTCAACCAGGCGGTGTTCCTCAGCGCCACGCCTAGCGCGTACGAGATCAAGGAGTCGACCCAGGTCGTCGAGCAGATCGTGCGCCCTACCGGCCTCGTCGACCCCGAAGCGATCGTCAAGCCCACCAAGGGCCAGATCGACGACCTCATCGAACAGATCAAGTTGCGCACCGAAAAGGGCGACCGGATCCTCGTCACCACCCTCACCAAGAAGATGGCCGAGGACCTCACCGAATACCTGCTCGAGATGGGCCTGCGCGTGCGCTACCTGCACTCCAACGTCGACACCATCCAACGCATCGAGATCCTGCGCGACCTCCGCCTCGGCGAGTTCGACGTGCTCGTCGGGATCAACCTCCTCCGCGAGGGCCTCGACCTGCCCGAGGTGTCGCTGGTCGCCATCCTCGACGCCGACAAGGAGGGCTTCCTCCGCAGCGAGACGTCGCTGATCCAGACGATGGGCCGCGCCGCCCGCAACGTCGACGGCCAGGTGATCATGTACGCCGACAAGGTCACCGACTCGATGACCCGCGCCCTCAACGAGACTCAGCGTCGCCGCGCCGTGCAGCAGGCCTACAACATCGAGCACGGGATCAACCCCGAAACCATCCGCAAGGCCGTTACCGACATCCTCTCCGTGCTCCGTCCCGACGGCGACGGCACCGCGCCCCGCCCCGGCCAGGACCGCCGCCGTCGCCGCTCGACCGATCGCATCAAGTCCGACTTCGCCGAGTTGCCCAAGGACGAGCTGGCCCGCCTCATCCAGACCCTCGAAGAGGAGATGCACGAGGCGGCCACCGACCTTCGCTTCGAGTACGCCGCCCGCCTCCGCGACGAGATTCACGACCTAAAGCGGGAACTCAAGCAACTGGTCTGACTTCAGGCCTCGCTGCCTACAGGTACCGCGCGAGGCCGTCGCCCAGCTGTGGCGATCGCGCCCAACCAGAGCCCGAGCATCACCATGCCCTGCGGGAACGTGTAGGCGAAGTGGTCCAGCAGGCAGAAGGGCAGGAAGGCCACGTAGATCCCGGTCGCCATCGCCCCGGCGCGCACGGCGAGGTAGCCGGCCATCAGGAGCAGAGCGGTCATGGCCAAGCCGGCGGCCACACCGCCTTCGGCGGCGGCGAGCAGCGGCAGGTTGTGAACCGGCTTTGGACCGAACGTGGCGGCGATCGACACGTGCTTGTCCTTCAGGCTGATCACGTAACGGCCGGGGCCGACGCCGGTGAGGGGATTGGCTTTGATGAAGTCGACCGACTGCCCGACCATGGCGCCGCGCGCGCTGTCGAACTGGTCCGGCGAGGTCGCGCTGGACGACATCTGCGCACGGATGACCCATCCGTCGTGCCACACCAGCGCCGGGACGCCGGCGCCGACCGCCAGCGCGAGGACAGCGGCGGGAAAGCGGGCGATCGCGCAGCACACCAGGAGCAGGCCGACCGCCAGCAATGCCGTCCGCGAGTAGGTGAAGCCGACCGGCGCGACGGCGACGGCGGCGGGAACCAGTAACCAGCGGCGCTCACGCGCTTCGTTGGCAAGGACCGCACCACCGAGGAGCCCGAGGCCGGCCAGGAGGTACGGGTGCACCAGCGTGCCGGGCGGAGCCAGCGCGTGGCCGAAGCGCAAGAACGACAACGCGCTCTCGCCGACGGCGGCGAGTCCCACTGGTCCACCATGGAGATGCTGCGCGATGGCGAGCAGGCTCTCGAAGACCGCCCACCCGCCGGCCAGGAAGGGGATCGACCGCCGGTTCACCAGCGCGACGATGGCGACGACCGCGGCCCAACGGAACAGCGTCTGGCCGCCGCGGAGCGAGGGGTGGAAGCACCAGGCCAGGGCCAGCGTGGCCAGGACCACCGCAGCCATGGCGGGCAAACGGCCCAACCGGCGGCGGAAAACGGCCAGGACAATGACGGCTACGAACGCGAAATCGACCGGGAAGAGCAGGACCCGGAAGTCGTACTGGTCGGGCGCGTGCGGCGTCACGTCGGCGAGGAGACGGGGGAAGCAGCTGAGCACCACGACCAGGCCGAGACAAACATACGTTCGAAATGACGCCCGTGGCATTATTGTCGGTCTCATGGCAGACGCGCTGGTTGTCCGGGGTGCTCGGGAGCACAACCTCAAGAACGTGTCCCTGGAGTTGCCGCGGGACAAACTGATCGTGTTCACGGGGCTCTCGGGGTCGGGCAAGTCGTCACTGGCCTTCGACACGATCTACGCCGAGGGCCAGCGCCGGTACGTCGAGTCGCTCAGCGCGTACGCCCGGCAGTTCCTCGGCCAGATGGACAAGCCCGATGTCGATTTCATCGAAGGCCTGTCACCCGCTATTTCTATCGACCAGAAGTCGGCGTCGCGCAACCCGCGATCCACCGTCGGCACGATCACCGAGGTCTACGACTACTTGCGGCTGCTCTATGCGCGTATTGGCGTGCCGCACTGCCCCAACGACGGCAGCGTCGTCACCCGACAGACGCCGCAACAGATCGTCGACCGCATCCTGGAGCTGCCCGACGGCGTGCGATTCCAGGTGTTGGCGCCGGTGGTGCGCGGCCGCAAGGGCGAGTACGAGGGCCTCATCGACGACCTGGCCAAGCAGGGCTACGTCCGAGCGCGCATCGACGGTGAGGTGTTCGACATCGGTAGTGGCGAGCGACCGAAGCTGGCCCGTTACGAGCAGCACACCATCGAGGTCGTGGTCGACCGGTTGGTGAAGCGCGACGGCATCGAGCGGCGGCTGACGGACTCGCTGGAAACGGCGCTGAAGCTGGCCGAGGGTGTCGCCGAGGTGCAGCTCGTTCCCCGAGAGGGTGAGGACGGCATCCAGTCCGACCTCCCCGAAGCGATGACATTCAGCCAGCACCTGGCCTGCCCGGAATGCGGGTACTCGATGGAGGAGCTGGCGCCCCGCAACTTTTCGTTCAACTCGCCGTACGGGGCCTGCTCGCACTGCGCCGGGCTGGGCACGCGCTACGAGGTCGACCCCGAACTGGTCGTGCCCGACCCCGACCTGGCCATCAACCAAGGAGCGATCGCGCCGTGGTCGGGGACGCGCGGCGAGTACTTCCACCGGGTGCTCACCGCGGTGGCCGACGCGTTTGGCTTCAAGGTCAGCACGCCGTTCGGCAAGCTCAAGAAGGCCGATCAGAAGGTGCTGCTGTACGGCTCGGGCACCAAGCAGGTGCACGTGCAGTACCGCAACCGCTACGGCCGCACGCGCAGCTATCACACGCACTACGAAGGCATCGTCCCCTACCTGCAGCGCCGGCACAGCGAGGCCGAGTCCGACCACATGCGCGAGCAGATCGAGGGCTACATGCGGGAGGTGCCCTGCCCCGACTGCGGCGGCGCCCGCCTCAAGCCCGAGTCGCTCGGCGTCACCGTCGGCGGCTTCAGCCTGTTCGACGTGTGCGATCTGTCGATCGCCAAGGCCGCCGCCGCGCTGGCCGACCTCGAGCTGTCCGAGCGCGACCGCATGATCGCCGAGCAGGTGGTCAAAGAGGTCAACGCGCGGCTGCGGTTCCTCCTCGACGTGGGGCTC
>JACDEA010000082.1 GCA_013816725.1 Actinomycetota bacterium | reverse complement strand
CCCCGGCAGCGCCCGCGCGATGTCGTCGAGGGGAAGCGACCCAAGGGTGCCGTCGATGGGGGCGCCGCCGCCCCCCGATCCGAAGGTGACGAACGCGTCGTCGGCCGGCTCGACGCCGGGCGCCCACGCCAGGGCATAGGTGAACGACTTTGACCGCTTGGCGGCCACGTGGCCGACCACCGGCGCGCTGCCTTTCGGTTCGAGCATCGCCCACCACGGCGGACCCTTGAGCAGCGCCTCGGGTGGCACGCGGCGGGGCGCGATGCGACTGATCGCGGCGCCCAGGTCGGCTCGCCCGTAGCCGAAGTGCTCGTCGAAGCCGCGCTGCGACGGATCAGGCGTGCCGGTGCCGAGGGTGTTCTCGGGAACGACGTCCTCCGCCGTCATCGTCAACAACTGCTTGACCTCGTTGGGCGTGAGCGGCCCCCCGATCGCCGGCGCCACCTCACGACCCCGGCTGACGAGCAGCGCGGCCGCCCCACCGGCCTGACCGGTTGCCTCGCTGCCGGTGGTCCCGGTGAAGCAGATGTGCGCGTGGGCGCCGTACTGCGTGAGGTTGCTGTTGCGGAACCACGTGCCCACCGGGAACTGACTGCCCAGCCCCAGCGTGATGAACAACTGGTTGAGCTGCCCGGCGTCGCGCCCCAGTCCATGCGTGTCGGCGACGCAGCCGTTGATGAAGACGGTTTCGTCGTAGTTCGTGGGGTAGTTGTGGTTGGCGGTGTTGAGGTCGCTCGACACCGACGTAACGACGACGCCCTTGTCATACGCGTAGCGGACGGCCTCGCGCGCGGTAACGGTGTTCTGCAGCACGCCGAGCGCGACGACCTGTGACGCCACCCCGCGGTCGGCGGCGTACGCCGTGGCCATGCCGAACTGGTCGCCGATCACCACGAAGCTGTCCCACACGCGGAGCGGCAGGAGCGTGCACTGCGGGCACACGCCGGCCTCGTCGACCGCGTCGTTGGTGACCTGCACGGCCTCGCGCGACCGGCCCGTGCCGTGATTGCGGGCGGACGAGTAGCTGGAGACATCCTCGGGGTCATTGTCGTCGTCGAAGAAGTCCCACCCAGCGATGTCGTCCACGTAGCCGTTGCCGTCGTCGTCGATGCCGTCGGAGAACCTCCGCAGCACGTCCTGCGGGTCGATCGCCGCGCTCTCGTTGGTGTTGGTGATGCGCATGTCGCCGGCGTAGTCGGCGACGGTCACGGCGCCGTCGTGGTTGACGTCGTAAGTCACGGCGCCCGCCGGTAGGGGTAGCTCGCCCTCGTTCAGCCGCACCTTTGGGGCGATGTCGGCGTTCTCCCAACGGATCCCCGTGTCGGTGACGGCAACGGTGGCGTCGGCCCGGCCGGTACTGACCTTCCACGCCCGGTCGGCCCCGACCCCCGAGACCTGCGGCTGGCCCAGGCGCGAGGGGTCACGGTACGTGGCGGTGCGCGACGTGCTCCTCGGGCCGAACCCGAACAAGTTGAACTGCTCGTCCCACATCGACCCGCACGGCGGCACCGTGCCGGCGTCCTCGTCGTCGGGTTCGGCGCAGTCGAATTGCGGGTCATTCGGGGTACCGACGCGAGGACTGGGGTTGGCCCGGTTCGGGAACCGCGTCGAGCCGTGGGCGACGCCGGCAGCGAGGAGGGCGAGGACGACGCCGGCCACCGCCGCCGACCGCCGCCACTTTTGCATGAGCCACCATCCCACGAACGGTGCCGCTCCGGCGACGCGGCAAACGGAGTGGCCGGCTAAGCCGGCATGCGTTCCGCAACGGGATGACCGGGCAGCGACCGGAGGCACCGAAGCGCATCGTCGCCCGCAAGCGGACGGCTCCATAGATAGCCCTGCGCCCGCTCGCAGCCCAGCGCTCGCACGACGTGGGCCTGGGCGATGGTCTCGACTCCCTCGGCGACCGTGCTCATAGCGAAGGCGTTGGCGAGGTCAACGACGCCCGACGCGATGGCGCCGTCATCGCGGGTCGTGCCGAGGCCCTCGACGAACGACCTGTCGATCTTGAGCACGTCGACGGGGAGGCGCTTGAGGTAGGCGAGCGAGGAAAACCCCGTGCCGAAATCGTCGAGAGCGATGCGGACGCCCAGCGCCTTCAGCGTGCCGAGAACAGATGCGGCCAGATCGGTATCGTCCAACAGCACACTCTCGGTGATCTCGAGGCAGAGGGCCGCGGCAGGGAGCCCCGAGCGGTCGAGTGCCTGACGCACCGTGTCCACCACGCCCCGATGAAGGAGTTGGCGGGTGGACAGGTTCACGGCCAGTTCCAGGGTGGACAGCTCAGGGGAGGCGTGGCGCCAGCCGGCGACGACGTCACACGCGCGTTCGAGCACCAGCGCGCCGAGGCGAACGATCAGACCGCTCTCCTCGGCCAGCGGGATGAACTCATCAGGCAGAATCAAACCCCGCGTCGGGTGGAGCCACCGGGCCAACGCCTCGACCCCTACCGCGCGCCCGCTGGCGAGATCGACGACCGGCTGGAAGTAGGGCACGATCTCGTCGCGGTCCAACGCCCGTCGCAGTGCGCCCTCGTTCTGGACCCGGGTTTCCACGGCCGCCCGCATGCGGGCATCGAAAATCTCGAACCGCGAGCGCCCACGTTCCTTGGCTTGGTACATGGCGGCATCGGCGTGTTCGAGGAGCGCCGTCGCCGTTTCGTTCGCAGGCCGATTCGCGTCCGGCTCGGATACCGCGACTCCGATACTCACGGTGGCGGAAACATCTTCGCCGTCGACCGAGATCGGGTTGGCCACCATGATCATCAGCCGTGACGCCATCGCGGCGATGGCGGCCTCGTCGAGGTTCTCGCACACGATGACGAACTCGTCACCGCCGAACCGGCCAACGGTGTCACCGGGGCGCACCGCCGTCGCCAGCCGTCGCCCGATCTCCAGAAGGATCAGGTCGCCAGCGGCGTGACCGAACTGATCGTTGAGACGCTTGAACCGGTCGATGTCGGCGAAGAACACCACGGTCCGGCACGGCGCGCCGCCCCGACGGGCCAGAGCGACCCTGAGGCGATCGAGCACGAGCGTGCGGTTCGGCAAGCCGGTCAGCCCGTCGTGACCGGCTAGATGCACGAGGGCGTCCTCGGCTTCCTTGCGCGTGGTGACGTCCTGGCACACACCGGTGATGGAGCGGGGCTGGCCGTCGCCGTCCCTCATGATCTGGGCCGAAGTGGCCAGTACGCGGACCTCTCCGTCCTCGCGCACGATTCGCGCTTCAACCTCGAAGTCCACGGCGTCATGGAACGCGGCACCGACCGCGGCGTCCACCCGCACGCGGTCCGCCGGATGAACCCGCTCGAGGAGTGCTCCGAACGACGGGTGGAAGCTCGAGGGGTCGAGACCGAGGATCCGGAACAGCTCGTCGCTCCAGTAAGCGACCTCGCCGTGCGCCAGGTCGACGCGGAAGCTGCCGACGTGGGCCAGCCGCTGTGCGGCGTCCAGCTCGACGACGACCTGTCGAAGAGCGGCCTCTGCGTCCCGCGCCGCGGTGACGTCCTGGGTCACCTTGGCAAAGCCAGTCAGCTCGCCGTCCTTGAGCAGCGGCGTGACGACGACGCGGGCCCAGAACGACGAGCCGTCGACCCGCACTCGCCAACCCTCTTCTTCGGACCGGCCCACCTCGCGGGCCACACGGAGCGCTTCGGCGGGCTTGCCGGCGGCGACGTCTTCGGGCCGGTGCAGCCGCGCGACGGAGTCGCCCACGATTTGGCTGGCGGTGTATCCCATCAGCCGTTGGGCGCCGGCGTTCCAGCTGAGCACGAGGCCGTCGGGATCGAGCATGTAGATCGCGAAGTCCGGAATGCCCTCGACCAACGCCTGGAAGCGGCCTTCGGTGGCGTCTAGCTCGGCAGTGCGGGCCGCCACCTTGGCCTCGAGCGCGTTGCGCACGGCGTCGCGCTCCGCCGCGATAGCCGCCAGCACCAACCCCATCAACGCGGCGACCGCCAAGAAGGCGTCGAGCGACGCCAACGCGTGAGTGTCGCCGGCGGTCGCAAACAGGCCGTGGCCCCCGGTGGTGGCGACGACGGCCAGGGCCGACACGGCGAGGACTGAAGTGGCCGCGACCTTCGGACCGAAACGGATGGCGCCCCAAGCAAGGGCGGGGATGATCATGTACGGGTACGCCGAACCAAAGAAGGCCGCGGCGGTCAGCGCGCCGACGGCGACGAACATGAGCAGCGCCTCGAGATTGCCGATGACACCGCGCCGCACGCGTTCGGTGCCCAACGCCAGCAGGATCACCGGTGCCACGATCAGGTCGCTCAGGCCGTCCCCGGTCCACCACACCCGCCCGGTGCTCAGTACGGCGTGACCGGGGATGACCCCGGCGGCCCACAGGCTGGTCACGCCGACTGCGGCGCTGGCGAGAGTGCTAATGCCGGCGGCCAGACCGCCCAGTGCCAAAACGTCTCGCACGCGCGACAAAGAGGGCCGGAAGTCGGCGACGCGACGGAGCAAGTAGGCGCCCAGCAGGGCTTCGAGCGTGTTGCCTGCGGCCATCCCGCAGGCGGCGAGGAACGGCACGGCCGACCCGGTTCCGTTGACCAGCAGCGCGCCGATCGCGATGCCCGGCCATAGGCGCGTGCCGTAGAGGAACAGCACCGCGAGAGCGACCCCGGTCGGGGGCCACACCGCGGCGACGTTCCCCTTTAGGAAACCCGTCGCCAGCCCCAGCCTCGCGCTGGCGTAATAGGTGGCGACCACCAACCCGAGGCGTCCGAGGTGGTGCACGGCCACACGAAGCCGCACGACTGTTCCGGTCCTCTCCATATCGCGCTCCGATGCGCGGCGCCCGATGCGGGATACGCGCTGTACTGGTATCGGTCAGTCGCACAGCCAGCGCATGGCCCGAACGCGCCACAGAAATCCGGCACACGCCGCGTATCGGGCAGGCGTCGGTCGGAGGTGGACCGTGCATGCCGTACCATCGTCGCAATGGCGAGGCTGCTGGGGGCATTGACCGCTGTCGTTCTGTGTGTGGGACTACTCATCGCGCCCGGCGCGCACGCCGCGTCCGTGTCCGACAAGGTCACCCGCACCATCAAGGTTGTCCGCGATGACAGCGCCGCCGAATGCCGGCGGTTACAGGTCGTCGCCCATGATGTCTGCAGCGCCGTCGGCGGCCTCGATGTGTCCGAGCAGCGAATGGCCGACTACGAGGGGTCGTGGGTGCACCGGGCGCTCGCACTCCAGCGCGGGCTCGACGACGCCGCGCCCTTCCTACGCCAGCTGCTTCCGCACACGCACAACTCGTTCAACTCGGCCGCCTATCCGGTAACGCTTACGCAGCTCGACCCGAACCAGCTGTATTCCATGCGCGACCAGCTGCGGATGGACATCCGGGCCATCGAGATGGACATCCACAAATGGCCGCCGGTCGACAATCCCCTCGACGGTCCCGATGATGTCGTCCTCTGCCATGCCACCAGGGTCCCGGTGGGCCCGGCGATCGTCCACGCCGGTTGCTCCGTCGATCGGCCCTTCACCCGCGGGTTGGTCGAGCTTCGAACCTGGCTGACCGAACCGCAGAATGCTGGCGCCGTCGTTCTGCTGTACCTGGAGAACGCGCTGGACGGTGATGTAACCGCGCACGAGCGGGCGGCCGCCGATATCGAGAACGTCCTCGGGCCACTCGTCTATCGCCCTGCGGACCACGGCGCGGCGTCCTGCGCGCCGATGCCGATGGACGTGAGTCGCGCCGCGATCCGCGCTGCTGGGCGCCGCGTCCTGATCGTCGGCAACTGCGGACCGGGCGCGTGGGGGAGCTGGGTACACCTGCGCGGGCCGCAATGGAACGAGAGCGGCAGCGGTATGGGCGACGACTATCCGGATTACCCGGCGTGCCTCGCCGAACGGGCCGCCCTGAGGTACGACACCCACCTGATCCGGCGCTTTGAAGACAGCACGTGGCTCGCGACGATGGCCGATGGCACCGGCCAGGGGAGTCCTGGCCAGGTCACCGCCGTCGAGACGAGGAGGATGGTGCGCTGCGGTGTCAACCTCGTCGGGTTCGACCAGTTGCATCCGCAGGACCCGCGTCTCGCCGCCCTGGTGTGGAGCTGGGCGGTGAACGAGCCGTCAGCCAGTGGAGGTCCTTGCGCGGCACAGGGACGCGACGGGCGCTTCCGCTCTGTGTCCTGCCGACCGCGGCGCCCGCGCGCGTGCGTCGACCGCGCCGGAGCGTGGAAGGTGGCGCGTCGGTGCCCGAGCGGCACCACGTTCTCGGTGCCCGCCAACGGGTTCGAGAACGAGCGACTGCACGAGGCGGCGGTGGCCGCCGGTGCGTCGTCGGTCCTGCTCGCCTACCGGAACGCGCCCGGCGTCGGGTGGACGCGGCAGTAACAGCGTGCGTTCGCACGGCGGCGGCAGCCGCCTGCGGGTCGCGCCGGCGTGGTGCGGCATGTCGTATGGTCCGGCCGTGAGCGACCGCGACGCCGTCAACCTCGGTCTCCTGGCGTTCCGGTGCGCGGTGGGCGCCGTGTTCCTCGCCCACGGTTACAACCATCTGTTCCGGGGCGGCCGGCTGGCCGGGACGGCTCGGTGGTTCGAGAGCCTGGGTATGCGACCGGGCAAGGTCCACGCGCTGCTCGCCAGCTGGATCGAACTAGGGGCCGGCGCGCTCCTCGTTCTCGGACTCCTCACGCCCGTCGCCGCCGCCGGTGTGATCGGGACGATGTTGGTGGCGTGGATCACGAACCATCGGGGCAACGGCTTCTTCATCTTCCGCCCCGGTGAAGGGTGGGAGTACGTGATGACGCTCACGTTCTGCGGCCTGCTCCTGTCTGTCATCGGTGCCGGCGAGTGGTCCATCGACAGCGCGATCAACTTCGAGGCTCCGCCCGGCGTGTCCGGTCTGCTGACCGCGTTCGTCCTGGGCGCCGGCGGCGCCGCCGCCCTCCTGGCGCTCTTCTGGCGGCCGCCGGCCGGCGAGTAGCCGCACCCAGCCCTGAACGCCGCGCCGGCTGGTATGCATGCCCGATGGCGAGGCTGACATCGGGCGAGCGGTCCATCGGCGGGCGAGTTGCGATCATCACCGGCGCGGCCAGCGGCATGGGCCGGGCCACCGCGCATCTCTTCGCCGACGAGGGCGCCAAAGTCGCAGTGGTCGACCTCGGCGCGGAGCGCGTCGAGGCCGTCGTCGACGAGATCACCGGTGCCGGCGGCACCGCACAGGGCTGGGTGCTGGACGTGTCTGAGCAAGCGGGGGTCCTCCGGGTGGTCGCCGAGATCCGGGACGCGCTGGGGCCCATCGACATCCTCGTGAACAACGCCGGCATCGCGCTGCCCGCTCCCTTCGAGCCGGTGGGCGAGGTGTACCTCGATGCCTGGAACCGCACGCTCGACGTCGACCTCACCGCCCATGTGCTGCTCATCCAGGCCTGCCTGGCCGATCTGCAGCGCAACGGCGACGGCCGCGTCGTGAACATCGCGTCAACTGAGGGCCTGGGCGCCACCGCGGCCAACTCGCCCTATGTGGCGGCCAAACACGGCGTCATCGGCCTCACGCGCGGGCTCGCGGTCGAGCTGGGCCGTACCGGTGTCACGTTCAACTGCATCTGTCCAGGCCCAATCCGTACCGGAATGACCGCGGCCATCTCCGACGACGCCAAGGCCAAGTTCGCCCGTCGACGCGTGCCCCTCCGTAGGTACGGCGAACCCGAGGAAGTCGCGCACATGACGCTGTCGCTCGTTCTGCCGGCGGCGTCGTTCACCAACGGCGTCGTCGTGCCTGTCGATGGCGGGATGACAGCACAAAACACCTAATCGCCGTAGAGGGCGACGGACTTTTGGGTAAGTCCAGCGGCAATGTCCCGGGCCTTACCCAATCTGATGGCGATTCGCCGCCTCACGCTGTCCGCCGGCGTGCGGGTGTGGCTGGTCGTCGCTGCGGGGCTGGCCGCGTTCGGCGGCCGTTTCGGACGGCGCGCCGCGGGCCGGGGGCTCATGGCGATGGCCGCGTCGCGTCTCGTCCCGCAGCGCGCAATTGCTGACACCGCTGCCGGGTTCGCGTTCGCATCCGGTGCGGCGCAGGAGTTGGCGTGGTTGGGGGCGCCCCTCGGGCT
>JACDEA010000081.1 GCA_013816725.1 Actinomycetota bacterium | reverse complement strand
ACCGAACACGGCGAGTCGCTCTCACGGCTGTGGCGACACGACGGTGCCCTCACGCCAGGAATGATCGCCGAGCGGGTGCGGTGGCAGGTCGACGGATGGCTCAACCGACACCACGGTGAGCCGATACAGCGGCCGACCGCCGGCATCGTCGTGCTGCGATTGGTCCCCGACGAGGTCGGCCCCGACAACGGCACGCAACACGGGTTCTGGGGCGGTCGCGGTGTCGACGATCGGATCTCGCGCGCGCTGGCGCGCGTCCAAGGAATGCTCGGTCCCGGGGCGGTGGTCACTGCTGCCTGCGCCGGTGGCCGCGGCCCGGCCGAGCAGATCCGCCTGATCCCGTGGGGCGACGCCCGCGACACCGCCGACCGACGCGACGTCGCTACCACTGCGCCCTGGCCCGGCCACATACCGCCGCCGGCGCCGGCCGTCGTCCCCCCCCAGCCAATCGTCGTGTCGGTGCTCGACAAGGAGGGCGCCCCCGTGGGTGTCACCGGCCGGGGCCTCGTCACCGCGCCGCCGGTCAAGCTCAACGACCTCGACATCACCGGATGGGCCGGCCCCTGGCCTGTCGACGAGCGCTGGTGGGACCCGCCCGCGCACCGTCGCCGGGCCCGCTTCCAGGTCGCTACCGCCGACGGCCGCGCCTACCTCGTCTCCATAGAACGGGGCCACTGGTTCATCGAGGCCGCCTATGACTGACCTGACTGACCGCCTGAGCGACCACGGCTGATGGGGTTCAACAACCCCGCCATGTCGTGGCGCGAGCTGAATGCCCGCCTGGGGGATAGTCCGGCGGACGGCAGGCGCAAGGCGTCAGCCATCGACAAGGACACGCCGCGGTCATACAAGCGCCAGCCTTATGAGCCGCCGGCGCGGCTGATCCGCCGCCGCGGCGCGGTGCCGTATGCCGAGCTGCACTGCCACACCAACTTCAGCTTTCTCGACGGTGCGTCGCACCCCGAGGAGCTGGCCGAAGAGGCGGCCCGCCTCGGCCTCGAAGCGCTGGCCGTCACCGACCACGACGGTTTCTACGGCGTGGTCCGGTTCGCCGAAGCTGCGCGGGCCGTCGACCTCCCCACGATCTTCGGCGCCGAGCTGAGCCTGCAGCTGAGCAAGCCCCAGAACGGCGTGGCCGACCCCGAAGGCGCCCACCTCGTCGTCCTCGCTCGCGACCCGCAGGGCTACGCGCAGCTGGCCCGGGCGTTGAGCCAGGCGCAGATGCGCTCGCACACCAAGGGTCGCCCGCTCTACGAACGGGCCGAGCTGTGCGCGCTGCACGAGAACCGCTGGCTCGTCCTCACCGGGTGCCGCAAGGGCACCGTGGCCCGGGCCCTCGAGGCCGAGGGCCCGCGAGCGGCGGCCCGGGCCCTGGCCGACCTCGTCGCCTGCTTCGGTCGCGACAACGTGGCCGTCGAGCTGTGGGACCACGGCCACCCGTTGGACTCGGCCCGCAACGACGCGCTGGTCGACCTGGCCATACGGGCCCACGTCGAGGTGGTCGCCACCAACAACGTGCACTACGCCACGCCGCGGCACCGCGCGCTGGCCACGGCGCTGGCCGCGGTGCGGGCTCGCCGTTCCCTCGACGAGATCGACCCGTGGCTCCCCGCCGCGGCCACCGCCCACCTCCGCAGCGGCGCCGAACAAGCGCGGCGCTTCGCCCGCTACCCCGGCGTCGTCGAACGGGCGGCCGAGATCGGGCGCGAGCTGGCCTTCGACCTCAAGCTGGTGGCGCCCAACCTCCCGCCCTGGCCGGTCCCCGACGGCGACACCGAGATGACCGTCCTGCGCCGCCTCACCTACGAGGGCGCCCACCGTCGCTACGGGCCCCGGCACGCAGAGCGCACACCCGGCGCTTACAAGCAGATCGACTACGAGCTGGACATGATCGAAGCGCTGGGCTTCGCCGGCTACTTCCTGATCGTCTGGGACATCTGCGAGTTCTGCCGCCGCAGCGACATCTACTGCCAAGGCCGGGGGAGCGCGGCCAACAGCGCTGTCTGTTACGCGCTCGGTGTCACCAATGCCGACGCGGTGTCGCTGGGCCTCCTGTTCGAGCGCTTCTTGTCGCCCGAACGGGACGGGCCGCCCGACATCGATGTCGACATCGAGTCCGACCGCCGCGAGGAAGCGATCCAGTACGTCTACGAACGCTACGGACGGGACAACGCCGCCCAGGTCGCCAACGTCATCACCTACCGGCCCAAGTCGGCGATCCGCGACATGGGCAAGGCCCTCGGCGCCGCCACCGGCCAGCTCGACGCGTGGTCCAAGCAGGTCGATGCATGGGGCCCGCTCAGCACAACGACGCAACAGACCGACCACGAGATACCGGCCAACGTCCTCGATCTGGCCGCCCAACTCCAGCACTACCCCCGTCATCTCGGCATCCACTCCGGCGGCATGGTGTTGTGCGACCGGCCCGTCATCGAGGTGTGCCCGGTCGAGTGGGGCCGCATGGAAGGTCGCACCGTGTTGCAGTGGGACAAGGACGACTGCGCCGCGGTCGGCTTGGTGAAGTTCGACCTTCTCGGGCTGGGGATGCTCAGCGCCATCCACTACGCGGTCGACCTCGTTCGCCAACACCACGGCGTCGACGTCGACCTGGCCGCGCTACCGCAGGAGGACGCGGTCTACGACATGTTGTGCGAGGCCGACTCCGTCGGTGTGTTCCAGGTCGAGAGCCGCGCCCAGATGGCCACCCTCCCGCGGCTACGGCCGCGCCACTTCTACGACCTCGTCGTGGAGGTCGCGCTCATCCGGCCCGGCCCGATCCAGGGCGGCTCGGTCCACCCCTACATCCGCCGGCGCAACGGCCAGGAGCCGGTCACCTACCTGCACCCGCTTCTCGAAAACTCGCTCAAGAAGACGCTGGGCGTGCCGCTGTTCCAGGAGCAGATGATGCAGATGGCCATTGACGTCGCCGGCTTCAGCGCGTCCGACGCCGACCAACTCCGCCAGGCGATGGGATCGAAGCGCAGCGGTGAGCGCATGGAGCGGCTCCGCCACCGTTTCTTCGCCGGCATGGCCGACAACGGCATCACCGGTGAGATCGCCGCGGAGATCTACGAGAAGGTCGCCGCCTTTGCCAACTTCGGCTTCCCCGAGAGCCACTCGGTGTCCTTCGCCTACCTCGTGTACTCGAGCGCGTGGCTCAAGTACCACTACCCGGCGGCGTTCTGCGCCGCGCTCCTCAACGCGCAGCCCATGGGGTTCTGGTCGCCCATGACACTGGTGGCCGACGCCAAGCGTCACGGCGTTACCGTGCGCGGCCCCGACGTGAACGCGTCGGCCGACGTGGCCACGCTCGAACACGACGGCGCGGTGCGCCTCGGCATCAACTACGTGCGGACGATTGGTGCCGACCTGGCCAACACCATCGCCGCGGCGCGGCCCTACGCGTGCATGGAGGACGTCGTGCGGGCCGCCGACCTCACCACGCCGCAGGTCGAGGCGCTGGCCACCGCCGGCGCGTTCGGTTGCTTCGAAGGCGAACGGCGCAAGGCGCTGTGGACCGCCGGCGCCGTCGCCCAGTCCAAGGCCGGGCGCCTCGAGGGCATCGTCACCGGCGACCGCCCGCCAACGCTGCCGGGCATGGACGCCGTCGAGACCACCGCCGCCGACTTGTGGGCCACCGGCTTGTCGGCCGACCATCACCCCATCGAGTTCGTGCGCGAGTACCTGGCCGCCCGCGGCGTCGTGGTGGCCAACCAACTGATGCATCACCCGGCCGACGAGCGGGTCGTCGTCGCCGGCCTCGTCACCCACCGCCAGCGGCCGGCCACCGCGGCGGGCACCACGTTCCTCAATCTCGAGGACGAGACCGGCCTGGTCAACGTGGTCGTCTCCAAAGGGGTGTGGACCCGGTACCGCCGCGTCGCGCAGTCGGCCAGCGCCATGGTCATCGGCGGCAAGCTGGAGAAGGCCGATGGCACCCTCAACGTCGTGGCCGATCGCCTCGATGCTCTCCCGCTGTCGATGGCCACGAAGTCCCGCGACTTCCGCTGACGCGTGCGAGGCTGACGCCATGCCCGCGACCATCGGTCTCGTCCTCGACTGCGCCGACGCCCCCAAGCTGGCCGAGTTCTGGGCCCCGGCACTCAACTTCGTCAACGTGTGGTCGGGCGGCACCTACGTGCTGCTGATGGACCCGAGCAACGTGGAACCTCGCCTCATCCTCCAGCAGGTCGACGAGCCCAAGTCGGCCAAGAACCGCCTCCACTTCGACCTGCATCCGCCCGATGTCGACGCCGAGGTGGCCCGTCTCGAGGCGCTAGGCGCCCAGCGGGGCGAGGAGATCACCGAGCACGCCACCCGGTGGGTCGTGATGACCGACCCGGAGGGCAACGAGTTCTGCGTGTGTTCGGCGCCCACCGAGTAGCGCGCTAGCGCGTTAGATCAGCGGTTCGGCGGCCACGCTGAAGCCGGGATTCACGTGGGCGGTGTCGTTGAACCGGCGGACGATCCAGCGGTCGCCGGCGATCACCACGTGGGAGATCGAGCCGTTGTCGGCGCCGAGGAATGCGAACGGCCGCGCGCCGGTGGCCTGGGCGATGACTTCGGCGATGACACCGCCGTGGGTGAACACGGCCACGCAGGCGTCGGGATGGCGCGCCGCGATGGCCACGACCGCCCGGCGGATGCGGGCGCCGAACGCGTCGTTCGACTCGGCGTTGGGGATGGCGTCCCACCGCTGCTCGGAGAACACCCGCATGGCCACGGGGTGTTGCTCGGCCGCGTACTTCCGGAACAGCTCGCCCTCCCAGTCGCCGAGGAAGATCTCGCGCAGATCGGGTTCGACCGCCGGCTCGATGGCGACGCGCTCCACGAGCGGCGCCGCGGTCTGCACGGTGCGCTGCAACGTCGTCACGTAGATCGCCGCCAGGTCCTCGGCCTCCAGGCGCCCGGCCACCGCCTCGGCCTGGCCCTCGCCCACGGGGTCGAGCGGTGGATCGCCGTGGCCTTCGAACAGCGGGACTGCTTCGCCCTCGCGAAACGGCGCCGACTCCCCGTGGCGCACGAACAAAATCTCGGTCGCGCCCGGCGGCCGGGTGAAACGGGCCTGGCGATATTCCTTCTGGTCGGACACGGCGAGGAGGTTAGGGTCGCCCCGGTGGGTGCCTGGGGATCGACACCGACGGCCACGGGCCGCTGCCGCCGCATACCGCAGCGCTAGACGCGGCAAGCTGAACGGCAGTGCCGCCCTGTTGCCACTTCACCCGCCGGCAGTTCCTGCGGTGGGCCGGGCTGGTTGCGGCCACGCCGCTGGTCGCCGATCTGGTCGATGTCGAACGGGCCTACGCGCAGGGCAGCAGCGGGGTCGCGCTGCCGATCAACCTCGAGCTGGTCACGCTGACCGAAACGACGGCGATCATCACGTGGTTCACCGGCGATCCGACCCGACCCGACGCCATGGGTCGCCTGGCGCCGGTCCCGGCCGACAGCGAAGTGCTGCTGGGCACCTCACCGACGAGCATGAGCGTCGTCCACGCCGACGCTACCCCGACGCCATATCACTACGTCGAGCTCGCCGGCCTGGAGCCGGGGCAGACGTACTTCTACTCGGCACGCTCACGCGGGGTCGCGGCCACGCCGTCGCCGACGACGTATGGCAACCCGGTCGGCATGTCGGCCACCAACGCGTCGCCGTCGGGCCCGTTCCTGTTCCAGACGCCCCAACCACCGCCGGGCCGCTTCCTGTTCGCCATGGCGCTCAGCGCCGACATGCATCTGGGCGAGACGGTCGCCGGGCTGGCCACGACGCAGGGCGGGTTGCAGCTCCCGCCGGGGGTCATGCAGTCGCCCGGTTTGCCGCCTTACGCCGAGGTGATGGGTGGGGCGCTGGCGCCCGAGGCCAAGGCGCGCGGCGCCCAGACATTGTTGGCGGCGGGCGATGTCACCAGCGAAGCCCGCCCCGCCGAGGTCGTGCGGGCCAAGGCGCACCTCGACGCGTTCGGCACGCAGAGCCGCGACTACTTCGTCGTGCGAGGCAACCACGACCGCATCCACGACGGCGTCGACACGTTCGCCCGCAGCTTCTTCCCGGGCCGCCCGACGTGGTTCACGGGCGAGGCGTTCGGGCTGCGGATCGTCGGCCTCGACACGTACGACAAGATCGGTAACGGCGGCGACAACGGCGTGCTCGGGGACCAGCAATGGGCCTTTGTGCGCGAGGCGCTGGCCAAGGACAAGGATCGGCCGACGCTGGTGGTCGGCCATCACCCCGTCACCGTCGAGGCGTCCTTGATCAACGCGGCGCCGGTCCGCTTCGACATGGATCTGCAACAAGCAGGCCAGCTCGAGGCGCTCTACGCCGCGTCCCCCGGCGTGTTCCTCGACGTGGCCGGCCACACCCACCGCAACAAGCGGACGGCGTCGCCGTCGGCGCCGGGCGTCGCGTTCCAGGAGGTCTCAGCCGTGAAGGAATATCCCGGAGGGTTCACGATCCTGCGCGTGTTCACCGGCGGCTATGCCATGAACTTCTACAAGTTCCGCGCCCCGCTGGCCCAGGAATGGGCCGAGCGCAGCCGTCCCGAGTACCTGGGGCTGGTGCCGTTTTACACGTTCGGCACCATGGCGGACCGCAACTACGTCGTGGTGCGCGACTTCTCCGGGCTGGCGGCGCCGGGGCCGACAACGCCGTCATCGACGACGGATCAGCGCGACCGGTCGGTGCTGGCCGAAACCGGGGGAGGCGTCTCACCGGTTGCCGGCGCCGCGGCGTTGGCTGCTGCGGCCGGGGTCCGCGGCCTCGGCGTGCTGGTCCAGAACGGCGTGGCCAGCAACAGCCATAGCAATGCGACCACGAACAGCGCGGTGCCGACCATCGCCACGGGCGAGAACACGAGGTGACGCTCCTCGAAGCCGTCGTCGGCCTCCTCGTACTTCACTGCGACGATGCGGAACATGGCGCTGCACTACCCGCGCCCGGTGCCGTTCATGCGCGTCGCCGGCGCCAGGCGCGGGTTTAGGAGCGCAGCGCGCCGAGCGCCTCGTTCAGCGAGGCCACGCCGACGACGGTGACGCCGTAGTCGCCGGCCAGCTGGTCGATCGGTAGGAGCAGCAAGGTGCCGCCGACGCGGCGCAGAGCGGCGGCCTTCTCGGCGATGCCGCCGACGCGGCCCACCGCGCCGGCCGGGTCGAGTGTCCCCGTTGCCGCTATGGCCCGCCCGCCCGTCAGGTCGCCCGGCGTCAGAAGATCAGCGATGAGCAGCGCGTAGACGAGCCCGCCCGACGGGCCGACGATGTCGCGGTGGCGGAAATGGACCGTCGGCGCCGGTACGCCGGCGGACCGGCTGGCGGCGGTGACCGCCGCCCGGCGGCTGGCGGCGAAGTCGGCCTCGGCCTGGCGGTGGACCTTGTCCCGTTCGCTGGTCGAACCGTGCAGCGGGACGACCTCGACCTGGCCGCGGAAGCCGCGTAACCCCACTGCAAGGAGCGACGGCCGGCTGGCCCGCACCGACGTGAGCATGTAGCGCCCGGCCGGGCGGTACACCGGCGCCCCGGTGATCTCGACGTCGTCGGTGATGTCGATGACCGGGCCGGGGCTCAGCAGCAGTACGCCGGGGTGATACCGCGCCGCGCCGAGCAGCGCGGTGGCGATCACCGCGACCGCGATCAGCGAACTGCGCACGCGATGCCGCGGCGGGACTACCCGCCCACCCGCGTTCCGCGCGGATTTGTCCGTCGCTGGGACGGAGAAATCCGTGCGGAACGGCTGTGCGCGGGCGCGAGGGCGCGGCCGGGGATGGGAGTGGGGGAGGGCGCGGGGGACGAGTGGCGCCGGCGGTGGCAGGAACGCGCCGATCGGGCCGGCCCGCAGGAGGGGCATCTGGCCGACCAGCCCGAGAATGTCGCGCCCGGGCGCGGCGTAGGCCGTCATGTCGGTGAGGGCACGCACCGTGGTCGTCTGCGGGTCGCGGAGTCGCAGCGCGGCGTGGCCGCAACTGTCGCCCTGCCCCAGCGTGGCGACCGGCCCGTCGCCACCGGTCACCTCGGCCGTCCCGGTGTCGATAATGAAGAACCAACGGGCCAGCGGGGCCGGCTCGAGGAGGACGTCGCCAGCTCGGAGTCGCACTTCGTCGAAGTGGGCCGAGAGCCGGCGCAGCTCGGCCGGGGAGCATTTAGCGAGCAGCGGGTGGCGGGCGAGGTGGTCGAGCTTGGCG
>JACDEA010000080.1 GCA_013816725.1 Actinomycetota bacterium | reverse complement strand
GCGCCTCGGCCACGGCCACCGGCGCTCGGTCGTGATCCTGTGGGGGTGGACAGCGATCCTGTCGGGCTTCGTGCTCTACCCGACGTTCGCCAACCGCGGGAACCAGTTCATCCCGTTCGGCGTGGCGGCGCTGGGTCTCGCGCTGTACACGCTGTTTCATCCCGGCATCCGCCGGGGGGGCGGGTCGACGCCGCCGGAGGGCTCGCCCGCGGTCGCGGTGCCCCCGGCGCCGGCGGCAACGTCGCCCCAGGAAGCACCTTCCACCAACCCCGGTTAGAGTCCCGCGGCCCTGATTTTGGGGTTGCGAAGGTTGGGTTGAGGGCGTAGATTGAGAATTGTTTCACAAGGTTCGATGAGTCAAAAAGAGGAGTTTGGGGTGGAGGAACTCACAGCTCGCCGCGATCTCTACCAAGGTTTTGGCAACGCCTTGGCCCAGGCGGTCGAACTGGTCGGCGCACCGATGCTTTTCGGGTTCGCCGGGTGGGCTCTCGACCGTTGGCTGGGCTGGTCGCCCGTCCTCACCGTCGTCTTCGGCCTGTGGGGCCTCGTTGGCGGCGCCCTGCGCGCCTACTACGCGTACGTAGCGAAGATGAGCGCCCAGGAAGCGGGGAAACCGTGGCGACGGTGACACCGCCCGTCGAGCGCCAGATCGTCGGCGACATGGCGCGTCGCGCCGCGATGATCGCGCCCGCTCTCGTCGTGATCGCCGCGCTCATCTGGGGCACGCGAGGCGCCTGGTCGGCGCTTTACGCGCTCGGCATCGTGCTGCTGAACTTCGCGTTGTCGGCGGCGATCATGACCCGGGCCGCCAAGATGTCGGCCAACGCCATGATGGGCGCCGTCCTCGGCGGCTTCCTCGCCCGCATGATCCTCGTCGCCGTAGCTATCGCCGTGGTCAACGACGCCGGGTGGATCAGCCGGGCGCCGCTCGGCCTCACCGTCGTAATCACGCACATCGGCCTCCTCGTCTGGGAGACCAGGTACCTGTCGATCTCATTCGCGTTCCCCGCGCTCAAGCCGAAAGGAGGGGCGTAGTCGTGCTGTTCGGACTCGACTTTCCGCCCGTCAGCCACCTCGTCGAGTGGCCCGCGATTTGGGGCAGTGGCGCGTTGGCCATCAACAAGGTCGTCCTCGAGATGTTCCTCACCGCGGTCCTGGTGATCGCGTTCTTCATGATCGCCGGCCGCCGCCGGGCGCTCGTGCCGACCGGCGCGCAGAACGTGGCCGAAGCGGCCATCGAGTTCGTGCAGGACGGGATCATCATGCAGACGATGGGGCCGGACGGGCTCCGCTACACGCCATACCTGCTCACCCTGTTCACGTTCATCCTCACGGCCAACCTGATCGGCCTCGTCCCCGGCATCCAGATGCCGGCGATGGCTCGGTACGCCACGCCGCTGTTCATGGCGGTCATGACCTACCTCATCTACAACGTCGTGGCCATCGTTAAGCAGGGACCCCTGAAGTACCTCCGGGGTGTGATGTTCATGCCCGGCGTACCCAAGGCCATGTACGTGCTCCTGACACCGATCGAGTTCTTCACGGTGTTCCTGATTCAGCCGTTCTCGCTGTCGCTGCGACTTTTCGCCAACCTGCTCGCCGGCCACCTCATCCTGGTGACGTTCGCCGTCCTCACGACGGCCTTGTGGGAGGCGACGAAGGTCGGCTTCGTGCTCCCGTTCGCGCTGCTGGTCGCCCTCACCGGCTTCGAGCTGCTGGTGGCGTTCCTCCAGGCCTACATATTCACGATCCTCTCGGCCGTCTATATCGGCCGGGCCATGCATCCCGAACACTAAGTCGTTCCAAAAATCGCCAAGTAGTTCCGAAAATAAGGAGAGAGAACAGTGCTGTTGCATCTGCTGGCTCCGCTGCATTTCTTTGCCACGCAGGACTCCGGTGAGCTGCTGAAGGGGCTCACGGCGGTCGGGCGCGGGATCGTCTACGGCGGCGCCGCCATCGGCCCCGGTATCGGCATCGGCATCGTGGTGGGCAACGCCATCACCGCGATGGCTCGCCAGCCCGAGGCCGCGGGCATGGTCCGCACGACGATGTTCCTGGGCATCGCCTTCACCGAGGCGCTCGCGCTCTTCGGTTTCGTCCTCGCGTTCATCATCTCCGGTTAGGGAGGAGTCGTCATGAAGACATGCCGACTGCTCGCCGCGACGATCGTCGCCGTCGGGTTCGTGGTGGTTTCCGCGCACGCCGCATCGGCCAAGCCCGCGGGCGAGGCGCAGGAGCAGTGCATCCGCAAGCTCGAGGGGGGCGGCGCCATCGACGACTGCCAGAAGGCGCCGAGCCTCATCACGCCGGCCAAGAACGAGCTGATCTGGGGTGCACTCTCGTTCCTCGTCGTTTTCGGCGCGCTGGCCAAGTTCGCCTACCCGGCCATCAAGACCTCGATGGAGACGAGAGCGAACCGCATTCGCGAGACGCTTGACGACGCCGACCGGGCCAAGAACGAGGCCCAGAGCATCCTCGACGAGTACCAGCGCCAGCTGGCCGATGCCCGCAGTGAGTCCAACCGGATCATCGAAGAGGCGCGTCAGACGGCCGACCAACTCCGGCGCGACCTCGTCGCCCGGGCCGAGCAGGAAGCCCAGGACCTACGCCAGCGCACGCAGGAGGACATCGGCGCCGCTCAGCAGCGAGCCATGGCCGACCTGCAGACCCAGGTGCGGGACCTCACCATCGAGCTGACCGAGAAGGTCGTAGGCCGCTCGCTCGACCGCGACACGAATCGCGCGTTGATCGACGGCTACATCGCGGAGCTGGAGCGCTCCTGATGGTCGGTCTTGCCGGAGGCGAGCAATGAGCGGGTCCGATCGCATCAGCGCCTACGCCGACGCGCTCTTCGAAGTGGCGCGGGCCGAGGGCTCGCTGGGCCGGGTCGAAGACGAGCTGTTCTCGGTGGCCCGCACCATCGAAACCAACGACGCGCTGCGCGACGCGCTCACCGATCAGGCCATCCCGATCGAGCGCCGGCAAGGCATCGTGGAAGACCTTCTCGGCGGCCGGGCGTCGGCCACGACCACCGCGTTGGTCGGTTTCGTCATCGCCGCCGGTCGGGCGCGGGACCTGGCCAAGATCATCGACCGCTTGGTCGAGAAGGCGGCCGAGTCGCGCAGCGAGGAAGTGGCCGAGGTCCGCTCCGCGGTGCCGCTCGACGATGACCAGCGCGAGCGGCTGGCGTCGGCGTTGTCGAAGCACACCGGTAAGAAGGTGTCGCTCAAGGTCGTTGTCGACCCGTCCATCCTCGGCGGCATCGTGGCCCAGGTCGGCGACACAGTCATCGACGGCAGCGTCCGTCGCCGTCTTGAACAACTCAAGGAACAACTCTGATGAGCGACGCAACCACCTTCACGCTCGACTCCACTGACATCGCGGCCGCGCTGCGGAAGGGCCTCGCGGGCTTCACGCCCGACGTCTCCGAGTCCGACGTCGGCCGGGTGATCGAGGTGGGCGACGGCATCGCCCGGGTGTCGGGCCTCCCGAACGCCGGCGTCAACGAGCTGCTCGAGTTCGAGGGCGGCGTCCAGGGCATCGCCCTGAACCTCGACGAGGAGTCGATCGGCGCGGTGATCCTCGGTGAGGTCAAGCACGTACAGGAGGGCCAGCCGGTCAAGGCCACCGGGCGCATCCTCGAGATCCCCGTCGGCGACGGCCTGCTCGGCCGCGTCGTCGACCCGCTGGGCCGGCCGCTCGACGGCAAGGGTCCGATCCCGCAGGACATCATCCGCCGGGTCGAGATCCAGGCGCCCGGCGTGGTCGACCGCCAGCCGGTGAAGGAGCCGCTGCAGACCGGCATCAAGGTCATCGACGCCATGACGCCGATCGGCCGGGGCCAGCGCGAGCTGATCATCGGCGACCGCAAGACGGGCAAGACCGCCGTTGCCATGGACACGATCATCAACCAGAAGGGCCTCGACGTTAAATGCGTGTACGTCGCCGCCGGCCAGAAGGCCTCCACTGTGGCCGAACTGGTGGCCACCCTCGAGGCCGCCGGCGCACTCGAGTACACCGTGATCGTCAACGCGCCCGCTGATGACCCGGCGGCGTACAAGTACCTGGCGCCCTACTCGGGCTGCGCGATGGGCCAGCACTGGATGGAGAACGGCCAGCACGCGCTGATCGTCTACGACGACCTGTCCAAGCAGGCCGAGGCCTACCGAGCCATGTCGCTCCTGCTGCGCCGCCCGCCCGGCCGCGAGGCCTACCCGGGCGACGTGTTCTACCTGCACAGCCGCCTCCTCGAGCGGGCCGCCAAGTTGTCGGACGCGCTCGGCGCCGGCTCGCTCACCGCGCTGCCGATCATCGAGACCAAGGCCGGCGACATCTCGGCGTACATCCCGACGAACGTGATCTCGATCACCGACGGGCAGATCTTCCTCGACCTCGACCTGTTCAACGCCGGCGTTCGTCCGGCGATGAACGTCGGCACCAGCGTCAGCCGCGTGGGCGGCAACGCCCAGATCAAGGCCATGAAGTCGGTGTCGGGCGGCGTCAAGCTCGACCTGGCCAACTTCCGTGAGTTGGAGGCCTTCGCCAGCTTCGGCGCCGAGCTGGACAAGGCGTCGCAGAACCTGATCGACCGCGGCCGCCGCCTCGTCGAGTTGCTCAAGCAGGCCAACGGCAGCCCGTTCAAGATCGAAGACCAAGTGGTGTCGATCTATTCCGGCACCGGCGGCTTCCTCGACGACCTGCCTGTCGAAGACGTGCGCCGGTTCGAGAACGAGTTGCTCGAATACGTCCGGACTCGCAACGCCGACATCCTCGACGACATCCGGGGCGGCGCCTTCGACGAGGAGAAGCTGAAGGCGGCGCTGGAAACGTTCAAGCAGCAGTTCGTACCGTCCAAGGCGCCGGAGGGCGCGGGGGTGCAGGACTAACCGATGGCGGGCGGCAAGGAGCGCGTGCTTCGGCGGCGCATCAAGAGCGTCGAGTCGACGAAGAAGATCACGCGTGCCATGGAGTTGATCAGCGCGTCGCGGATCGTCAAAGCGCAGCAGCGGGTCGCCGCCGCCCGGCCGTACAGCGAGCAGATCACCGAAGTGATCCGCAACCTGGCGCGCGGAGGCGCCGGTAAGAGCCACGCCCTGCTGTCCGAGCGCGACACGATCAACAAGGTCGGCTTCGTTGTGATCGCCGCGGACCGCGGGCTGGCCGGCGGGTACAACTCCACGGTCATCCGCGCCGCCGAGCGGTCGCTGAAGGAGCACCAGGCTCAAGGGCGCGACTACTCGTTGATGCTGGTCGGCAAGAAGGCGGCCGACTACTTCCGCTTCCGGGGCTACCGGGTCGATGCCGTCTTCACCGGCATGACCGACCAGCCCCGTTACGAGGACGCCCGTCAGGTGGCCGACGAGGTGATGCGCCGGTTCGCCGAAGGTGACGTCGACCTCGTCGAACTGGCTTACACGCAGTTCCTGTCACTCGGAACGCAGCACGTGCGCGTCCGGCGCTTCGTGCCCATAGAAGCGGCCGCCATTACCGAGGAGAACCGAACCGACGGACCCGAGTCCGACTACGAGTTCGAGCCGGAACCCGACGCCATTCTCGACAAGCTGCTGCCCCGTTACGCCGAGGCCCGGCTCTTCGCCGCCATGCTCGACGCGTCGGCGTCGGAGCACGCCGCTCGCCAGCGGGCGATGAAGTCGGCCACCGACAACGCCGAGGAACTGATCACCGTCCTCCAGCGTTCGATGAACCGGGCCCGCCAGGAAGCCATCACCACCGAGATCTCCGAGATCGTCGGCGGCGCCGAGGCCCTCGCGAAGGCTCGCTCCGGCGGCGAGGACCTTCTGATCGACCGCACGTTTGCCGCAGATCTCTTGCCCAGCCACCAGGGAGTTGTTGACCGATGACAGTCACCGAGACCGCACACACCGAACTGAAGAACGGGCGCATCGTCGCCATCGTCGGACCCGTGGTCGACGTCGAGTTCCCGCCCGACGCGCTTCCCGAGCTGCAAGGCGCGCTCGAGTTCCAGACCGAGGTCGAGGGCGAGACCACGACGATCGTCGCCGAAGTGGCCCAGCACATCGGCGACAGCCGCGTCCGAGCGATCTGCATGAAGCCGACCGATGGTCTCAAGCGCGGCGCGCCGGTGACGAACCTCGGGCGGGGCATCACCGTGCCGGTGGGCAAGGCGACACTCGGCCACGTGTTCAACGTCATCGGTGAGCCGCTCGACACGCGCGGCGAGCCGGTGGAGGGCATCGAGGAGCACTGGGAGATCCACCGTCACGCGCCGGCCTTCGCCGACCTCGACCCCGAGACCAAGATGTTCGAGACCGGCCTCAAGGTCGTCGACCTGCTCGAGCCCTACAGGCAGGGCGGCAAGATCGGCCTTTTCGGCGGGGCCGGCGTGGGCAAGACCGTGATGATCCAGGAGATGATCATCCGGGTCGCCAAGCAGCACGGCGGCGTGTCGGTGTTCGCCGGTGTGGGCGAGCGCACCCGCGAGGGCAACGACCTCTGGCTGGAGATGGCCGAGTCCGGCGTTCTCGCCAATACCGCGCTCGTCTACGGCCAGATGGACGAGCCCCCCGGGGTCCGGCTGCGCGTCGCCTTGGCCGCGCTCACGATGGCCGAGTACTTCCGCGACGTGCAGAACCAGGACGTGCTGCTCTTCATCGACAACATCTTCCGGTTCACTCAAGCGGGCTCTGAGGTGTCGACGCTGCTCGGCCGCATGCCGTCGGCCGTCGGCTACCAGCCCACGCTGGCCGACGAGATGGGCGAGCTACAGGAGCGCATCACGTCGGTGCGAGGCCGCTCGATCACGTCGCTCCAGGCGGTGTACGTGCCGGCCGACGACTACACCGACCCGGCGCCGTTCACCGCGTTCACCCACTTCGACGCGACGACGAACCTCGACCGGGGCGTGTTCGCCAAGGGCATCTTCCCGGCAGTGGACCCACTGGCGTCGACGTCGAACATCCTCCAGCCCGCGGTGGTGGGGGAGCGCCACTACGACGTCGCCCGCCGCGTCATCCAGGCCCTCCAGCGCTACAAGGAGCTTCAGGACATCATCGCCATCCTCGGCATCGACGAGCTGACCGAGGAGGACAAGGTCCTCGTCAACCGGGCCCGCAAGGTGGAGAAGTTCCTGGGTCAGCCCATGTACGCCGGCGAGCCCTTCACCGGCATCCCCGGGACCAACGTGCCGGCCGATGAGACGGTGGAGGCGTTCGAGAAGATCGTCGACGGCGAGTTCGACGACGTGTCCGAGCAGGCCTTCGTCGCCGTCGGCGGCATCGACGACCTCATGGCCAAGGCCAAGAAGCTCTCCGAGGCCTGATGCAGGTCGAACTGGTGTCGCCGGAACGGATCCTGTTCTCGGGTGAAGCCGAGATGGTGATCCTGCGCGCCGCCGGCGGCGACATCGCGTTCCTCGAGAACCACGCGCCGTTCCTGGGCGCGGTCGACATCGGCGTGGTCCGCATCATCGGCAGCGGGCAGTCGGAGGAGCGCGCCGCTGTTCACGGCGGTTTCGTCGAGGTGCGCGACAACCGGGTGATCATCCTCAGCGACGTGGCCGAGCTGGCCAGCCAAGTCGACGTAGAGCGGGCCCGCGAAGCCCAGCGCCGGGCCGAGGAGCAGATGCGGGGAGAGCACGACGCCGAGTGCGACGCCGCATTGCGGCGGGCTCATGTGCGCCTCGAAGTTGTGAACGGCTAGGCCCGAGCGGCCGAGAGCGGATGAGCAGAGCCCGTCTGGGCGTCGCTGTGCTCTTCGATGCCGAAACGACCGCAGAGATCGACGGGCTTCGGAGGGCGCTGGGCGAGCCCGACCTCGGGAAGATCGCGCCGCATCTCACGCTGGTGCCGCCGGTCAACGTCCGCGACGTCGGCCAGGCGATGGCCGTGGTCCGGACCGCCGCCCACTCGGTAAGGCCATTCGCGGTCGAACTGGGGCCGATCGAGACCTTTCTCCCGGACAACCCTGTCGCCTATCTCGCGGGGGGCGGCGACGTCGCCGCGGTCCATCGCCTACGCGGCGGCGTCTTCCAGCCGCCGCTCGCACGCGACCTCAGCTGGCCCTATGTGCCGCACGTGACGGTGGCCGACGGGATCGATCCCGAGGTGATCGCCGCCGCGCCCCACGTGCTCGGCGCGTACCGCCGCGACGTCACTGTCACGGCCGTTCGCCTGTTGGAGGAACGGGACCGGCGGTGGG
>JACDEA010000079.1 GCA_013816725.1 Actinomycetota bacterium | reverse complement strand
ATCGCGCTGCGCCCCAACACGCGGGCGGGCGCTCTGACGACGCTGACCCTGGCCCGGGTCGGCGTCGAGGGTCCGTGGACCGTGACGGCGGCTGCCGCCGATCGGATCCAGGTGACGGCGCCGACCCGTTCGGCGCAGATCGGCTCGCCCGTGCGGGTGGCGGGACGGGCCCAGGCGTTCGAAGGGCACGTCGCGGTCGAGATACGGCAAAACGGCATGCGCGCCGGCTCGTCGCTCGGGAAGGGCTTCGCCCTCGGCGGAGGCGACGCCATGGCGCCTTTCGAGGCGACCGTGGGCTTCCGAGCCCCGGCACGGGCCACGGGCGCCGTGTTGTTCATCGAGCCCTCGGCGCAGGACGGCACGCCCATCGCCGCGACGGTGGTGGGAGTGCGCTTCGGGGGCAAGGCTGCGCCGGCCGAACGGCTGGGCGCCGAGTCGCGCGTCCGTTTCGATGGCATCGGACCCGTCTCGATCTTGATGACGGAAGCCGAGGCGAAGCACGCAGCGGGCATCGCGCTGCGTACCAGCAACTTCGGAGCCTGTCGCGCCCTGAAGCCGGAGGGCGAACCGGCCGGCGTCACGTTGGTCATGTCGGGCGGCGACCGCATCAACGTCATCACCGTCAACGCGGGAACCACGGCGACCAACCAGGGCGTGCACATCGGCAGCACGCAGGCCGACGTCCTCGCCGCCTACCCGACAGCCGAGGTGCGCAACCCCGACGAGCAACGCCACTGGGTCTTCGTCCGCCAGGACGAGCGCGCCATGGTCTTCGAGATCGCCGACGGCAAGGTGGTCGCATACCGCACCGGTGTGCGCGAGGTCATCGAGCAGGACGAAATCTGCGCCTGAGCGAACGCTCGTGGGTGCGACCGGCCGGTTTGGGGGGCCATTTCCTCGAGGCGTGGAGAGTTGACCTGACGCGGCGGGCCAGCAGGGCGGGCGAACACCGCGGCGGGCGGACCCTCGTGGGGGAACGCCAGCCGGACCGAGGTATAGGTTGGGACCGACACGACACGAGCCCGAACGTGTTGGACCAGCATTTCTGGTTCGGGAGCGGTGCTCCGGACCCTGGTAGCGCGTCATCGACAGCCTCAACACCATGAGAGTCCGTGGCTCCAATCGAATCCACCGCACCGTGACCTCGCATACCGGACGTACGCGGCGAACGCGCGCTCGCACGGAGAAGCCGACGCCCGGGTCGTGGTGATCACCGGAGCGCAACAGCGATGGTGACACTCGGTGCGCGTCGGCGTCTCGATGCCGGATTCCTCGCCAACGCAGCCTGTCTTGTCGGGCTGGGGTTCGCCGCCGTAAGCGCGTACTGGCTCCTCGGAGGCGGAAGACTGGTGGAGACCCTGGGCGGAGATCTGGAAAAGCAGGCGCGTGTAAGAGCCGCTCCGGCAGTGGTCGCCATGAGCATCGTCGTCGCGCTCAAGGTTCTCGCGGCGGTGCTGCCAGCGGTTGTCATTCGCAGCCGGAGTAGTTCCGCATGGATGCGTCGCCTGCACGTCCTTGCATGGATTGACGCCGCCATACTCACGGTCTACGGGCTGGTGTACACGACGGTGGGGCTTCTCGTGCAAGCCGACGTGCTCCACAGTCCGGCGGGTTCCAACGAACACGCGCTGGCGTGGCACACCTACCTGTGGGACCCATGGTTTCTCGTCTGGGGACTCCTCCTTCTCGCCGCTCTCCTGCGGCGCCGCGGTGAGACACGACAAGAATGCGGATAGACAGCGGGCGTTACCGGAGCATTCTGCTCGTCCGCCGCGATCCCGATCTCAAGTAGGCGAAGTGTGGCCTGGTCAGCCGACGTCGCGAATGCACGATCGAGGAAGTCGGGATGCGACACCCGAATGTCACGCCGACGAACCGAAGACGGTGCTGCGGATCTCTGCCGCGGACAACCGCTCAGACCCATTCGCTCGAGCGTGAGACCTTCACGCTTGTAGTCGACGCCGTTCATGACGCTGGCGAGTTGGACGAGGGCATCGGTCGTGGGTGTGTCGCAGCCCACGGCCGCTGCGAGGCGCAGCCAGGGCACGAGTCCCCAAGCCACGTCCTCGTGAAGGTACGGGTGGTCGAGCGTCGGCGGGGACTGGATCGGGTGGATCAACTCACTCTGCGCGATCGCATCGGCCACCGTCGTCGCCGGGCTGACGCCGCGCGGCGTGAAGCCGAGGCCATCGAAGAGCTCGACGAACGGAGCCGCGGCAACCTCGAGACGATCTGCAATCGCGAGGCGCTCCCGATCAAGCGCTTCGATGACGGCGGCAACGGCCTGTCTCGTGCCGTCTCGATAGAAACCGAACTCGCCGCCGCTGGCCTCGATCCAGCCTGCGTTGCAAACCATTCCGTGCGGATGCATGAGCGCATTGATGTTGGCCAAGTCCACTTCCAGTATCGACCCGGCTTGGAGGAATTGGCCTGGCAGCAGGATCTCGAGACGTGCATGACAGTCGTCGACCGCGTGAGCGGGCAGAGCGCCCACCGCGGCTCGGGCCAACAGAAACAGCGAACGGCGGCGGGCCCGGTGACTCGACTGATATGCGACGCCGTGGTGAGCTGACAGAACGTCCGTGCACCGATGCCCTCACGCGCTGCTTCAGCGGCCAGATAGAGCGCGCCGCCGGTGTGGCCAGGATTCAGCCAAACCAACTGGTCGGGACTGGTCGCCGTCACGAGGGCGTGGGCGTAGCTGGGCAGCGTCGACGTCGGGAGGGTCACGGCCACTACATCCGCGCGCCTTCTGTGGCCTCGCGCAGCGAACCGGTGACGACGCTCACTCGAGCAAAGCCCTCGATCGCACCGCTGGCGGTGATCCCACCTGCCTCGCGGATGCCGCGGACTCGCTCGGCCGAGCGATTGAAGATCCGCACATCGAACCCGCGCAACGCCAGATCGGCAGCAAGCGCACAGCCCACGTTCCCGGCACCGACCACCGCGATTGAGCTACCAACCACGCTCCGGATCATACGGTCGAACCGCGTCCGGCCACCCCTCCGACCGCCCCTCACGCCCGGGCAGGGGTTCGTCCGAGGTCGCACTCCCGAACCGCCCGACACACGTTCTCGCCGCCCGTCAACACGCGACCGGCGGCCCGTTGCGACCGTAACGTTGGGGCATGGAGCCGTCCGACGAGATCCGCGACCTCATGCTCCAGATCATCGACGCCTATGACCAGGGTGGTGAAGCCGAGTGGCGGCGCCTGTGGTCGAGCCGACCCGGCGTGATCTCACTAGGCACCGACCCCCGCGAGTGGTGGGACTCCGCTGACGTGATCACCGCTCTTCATGCCAGGCAGGTCGTCGAACGAGGCTCGGCCAGGTTCGCCGTCGATCGCATCGCCGGATTCCAAGAGGGCAGCGTTGGATGGGGCATCGTGTCGGCCGAGGTCAACTGGGGGGTCGGGGTGACGACCACGCTTCGGCTCACGGGCATTTTTCATCTCGAACACACCAAGTGGAAGCTCGCCCACCTGCACCGATCATTCGGCGCGCTCAACGAGGACTTCGGCGTCCACCTCACCACCAACGTCGAGAGCATCGCTGCCAGTGTGTCGAGCGAGCGCACCGACCTCACGC
Organism: Actinomycetota bacterium; assembly: GCA_013816725.1. Taxonomy (GTDB): domain Bacteria; phylum Actinomycetota; class Acidimicrobiia; order Acidimicrobiales; family JACDEA01; genus JACDEA01. The sequence goes on along the minus strand of JACDEA010000079.1, from coordinate 4,596 downwards.
ACGCGACGGCGCCCAATGGGACGGTGACGATCGTGTTCACAGACATCGAGGGCTCCACCCAACTCTTGGAGAAACTGGGCGAGTCGGCGTGGATGGACGTCCTGCACGATCACAATCGCGTGGTGCGGGAGCAGGTGGCCTCGTACTCGGGATTCGAGGTGAAGTCACAGGGAGACGGGTTCATGCTCGCTTTCGCATCGGCGCGCAACGCGCTGTGGTGCGGTGTCGGCATCCAGCGGACGCTGGCGTCGCGGGCCGAGGGCGTGCAGGTCCGGCTCGGCCTCCACACCGCCGAAGCGATCCGTGAGGCCGACGACTTCTACGGCAAGGGTGTCGTCTTGGCGGCGCGGGTCGCGGCCGAGGCTCGCGGCGGCGAGATCCTGGTATCGTCGCTCGTTCGCGAACTGGTCGACAGCACCGGCGAGTTCTCCTTCGAAGACCCGGTGGAGGTGGAGTTGAAGGGCCTCACCGGCTTCCACCGGCTTTATGCGGTGCGGTGGCGCGAGCCCTGATCTTCGCTAGTTGCGGGAGGGGTCCGGAGCGATCTTGTCGGCCTTGTCGCGCAGCGAGGCGGCCTCGCCCTGCACGCGCTGCGCCTCGAGGCGCTGCTCCTCGGCTATGGCCGCGTCACGCTTCGAACGGGCGGCGCGCTCCTCGGCGTCGGCCTCGAGTTTCTGCGCCTCGAGTTCGGTCGCCCGGGCCTGCGTACGGTGCTCGTCGGCTCGCGTGCGAAGCCGTTCTCCCCGACGCCGGCGGGCGGAGGTGAGGGCAACGATCACGATGAGGGCAACGATCAGGACTGCGACGACGATGAGTGCGGTTCTCATGGGTCGGGTGTTCCCGGCACTGCCTGTGTTCAATCGCCGCGGACGAACATGCGCGACACTCGACGTCATGAGCGATTCTTGCCTGACGCCTCCTGAGATCGACGCCGCGGCACTGACCGACTGGCGGCAGATCAGTCGGGCCTTGCACACGCGCTTCCGCACCGGGAAGTTCGCGACCGGGCTGGCCCTCGTCAACGCCATCGGTGCGGCGGCCGAGGAAGCGAACCACCATCCCGATCTGGGCCTGCGCTACGCGCACCTGAACATCCGGCTCTTCAGTCACGACGCGTCGGGGGTCACCGAGCGAGATGTGGCCCTGGCCCGGCGCATCTCCGAACTGGCGGCTGGCCTTGGTGTCCCCGCCGAACCGACCGCGACATCGGTGGTCGAGCTTGCGCTGGACTCGCCCGACTACCAACGGATCAAGCCGTTCTGGCGGGCGGTGATGGGGTACAGCGACAACCCACGGTCCGGCGACGAGGTCCGCAACGACGACAGCGACTTGCCCCCGATTTGGTTCCAGGAGAGCGGCGACGAAGAACCACGCCAGCGGTTCCACATCGACATACGTGTGCCCCCTGAGGTCGTGCAGCAGCGCATCGACGAGGCCGTCGCCGCCGGCGGGGAGATGCTCTACGAGGCGCCGACGTTCATCGTGTTGGCCGACGCCGACGGCAACCGGGTGTGCGTCTGTAGGAGTTGATCGGACCGACAGGCGCAGATCCCGAGCGCTCAGGCGTGGAGCTTGGCGGCCAGCTTCCTGAGCATGTTCACGTTGCGGCTGGTGCCGCCGAGCGGACCGACGAGGGGAGCCCAGTCCTTCGACTTCAACCTCGAGTCCGTGGACGTGCCCCGCATGCGCCAGTGCACGTCGCGGCCGTGCACGCGCAGGGTGTCGAAGGGGTTGGACAACGCTTCGAGGGCGCGAGCGGCCGCCGCCGTGGGCGTCGAGTTGAGGAAGGTGATGAAGTACGTGTCGCCGGCCGCCGGCTTGAACGGTTCGATCGTGAGCGCCTTCTCGAGTTCGGCCTTGCTGCGAACGAATGTGGTGATCTCGAAACCGAACTCGTGCTCGAGGCGGGTCTCGATGGTGCGCTCGAGTGCCGTTCGTGGGCCCGTCGCCTCGAACACGACGTTGCCACTGTTGATGTGGGTCCATGCGCCGTCGAAACCCATCGCCTCGAACGCCTTGGCTAGCCCGGCCATGGGCACCGTCCGCCGACCGAGGTTGACGGCTCGCAGGAATGCGACTCGCGTCGTCATCGAGCGACCAGGACGCCGGCTACCCGGTGCCCGTCTCGCGGTGCGGCGCGTGGACCGGCTTGGACTCGGGCGAACCCTGCTGCCGCAGGTAGATGCTCAGCCACACGATGCCGCCGACGGCGAGGAATTCAGACTGCCAGTTCTGTAGCGACTCAAACCAGAACTGCGAGCGGTTGACGTACTGAAAGGCGGTCACCGCCGCCTCACCGTGAGCCTGCTGTTCCGAGCTGTAGGCGTGAGCCCCGGTGATCGCGTGCCCCGTGATCGCTCCTAGGAAGAGCAGGATGAAGGCGATGCTCAGCGAGTTCCGGTATATGGCCAGCCACACGCCGCCCCGCCGTACCGGCCACGGCGCATTGGGGTCGTTGCGGTGCGACGTCGGGTCCTCGTCGACCGGCTCCGGTCCGGCGAACTTCTTGGACTCGGCCGACCCGCGCTGGCGGAGCCAGATCGTGAGCAGTATGTACGTGCCCATCTGCAGGAACTCAGACTCCCAGTTCTCGAAGACCGATTCGCCGAACGCGCCGGTCGTCAGGTACTTCGCGTAGCTCACGGTGCTCTCCTGGTGGGACCGCTGGTCGTCGTTGTACGCCCGATGGCCGGCCACGCTGTGGCCGAACAGGGAGGTGAAGAACATCCCCAGCAGCACCAGTGTCAGTCCGTTGTCGCGCAGGAAGCGTCTCATGGCCGCTTTCTTACCCCCATTTGGCGAACGTTCGGGTGCTTCTACCGCGTCTTACCCCCGCTTCGCGTGCCGATCGGCGGTGGCGAGCCGGAAGCCCGCGTCGACGGGCGTTACCGCGACGGCATCCGCAAGAGGCTTGGGTGCGGGCCGGGCTTGCCTGGGCGCCCGCCGTGGCGGGCCTTGCGGCGTCGATGGTCGTTGTAGACGACGCGGAGTCGCAGCACGGCGCCGGCGATCAACGCCATCCACAGTGCGACAGCAAGAAGCAGGATCAGCAACGCCACGACGTGCCGCACGCTTGGCGACGGTACCAGCGGCGGTCCGCGAACAGCGTGATGACTACGGCGGAGGTGGGTTGCCCAGTGAGGTGGCGAACAGGTTGTCGTAGGCCAGACCCCACGGCGGCCGCAAAAAGCCCAGGGCGCGGACGTCCTCGAACCACCGTGCAAACGGCGAGCGGGCGCTGAACGTGCCGCCCCCGAGAACTCGGGTCACGCGCTGGAGGATCTGTTCGGCCAGGTCGGCGGTTGCCTGCTTGGCCCGCAGTGCGTCGTGCGCGGCGACGGCGGCGTCGCCGCCCTCGACGGCGCGCAGGCCGCCTTCGTAGGCCTGCACCGCCACCCAGTAGTCCTGCTCGGCCCGGGCCCACTCCACTCGCTCGAACGCCCGCAAACCGTCGGCCTTTCCGCGGAGTTGCGATTGCGCCAGCGCGACCGCCGCGTCGAGAACGCCGAGCACCACCGACGTGAACAACACGGCGATGAGGGGGCTGGCGGCCCGCGTGATGTCGTCCAGCTGGCCGTGCCACGCCATCCGGACCGCCGGTGCACCGTCGAGGCGCATGGCATGGCTCTGTGTGGCCGCCATCCCCATCCCGTCCCACTCGGCGATGAGCTGCAATCCCGCCGTCCCGTCCCAAGGCCGGTCCCGCACGTCGAGCACGAACATCGTCGGATCGGACTCGCCCTCGGGAATCGCGGTGGTGATCATGCGGTCGCTGATGCCCGAACCGCTGCCGAAGTGCTTGTCGCCGGTCACCGCGTACGAACGCCCGGTCAAGAACGGCTGGGCGTCCACCGCAGCGGCTACGGCCTTCGTGCGGCTCATGTCACCACCGCTGCCCGGTTCCGACGTGATCGTTCCCCATTGCTCGCCGGCCATCGCGCTGGCGAACACGGCGGCGCGCTGTGCCTCCCACTCGGGCTGCGAGGCGTCTTCGGTCAACAACCAGAACGACACGACGGACGGGTGCATCGCGGCCACCAGCGCCACCGACGAGTCGGCGGCGGCCAGCCGCCGGAGCGCCTCGCACACCGTGCGGGCCGAGCGGGCCGCCCCTTCCCACGCGCCGCCGGCGTCAACCGGGACGATCGACGACCACAGGCCCGCTGCGCGCAGGTCGTCGAAGTCGCGGCGATCGAGGTGGCGACGGGCCTGGCGCTCGCTGCGCTCCGATCGCCAGCGGGTGGCAATCTCGTCGATCGCGTCGAGCATGCTCAGGCGGAAACGCCGACGGGACGGTCGCCTTCCAGCGCGACGCGGATCATGCGTCGCGGCGCGGTCCCGAAGTCCCGCAAGGCGTAGTGCATGGTGCACCGGTTGTCCCAGAACGCGAGATCGCCGGTCTGCCACCGCCACCGCATCATCGCCTCCGGTCGCGTCGCCATTTCCTGGATCACGTCGAGCAGCGCGTCGCTCTCGGCGCGGCGCAGGCCGTCGATCTTGTCGGTGAACAACGGGTTGACGAACAGGCTGCGCTTACCCGTCTCCGGGTGAACGCGCACGACCGGATGCTGGGCCGCGGCCAGCGCGGTGGTGGCC
>JACDEA010000078.1 GCA_013816725.1 Actinomycetota bacterium | reverse complement strand
GCGACCACCGGCCTTGCGCGGTGGGCGGGCCCAGCGCGCTGAGCGACGACAGCCGGGGCCGGCCGCCGCGCGCCGCGTTCCCCGACCGCTTCTTGGCCGACAACGCCCGCACGGCGGCGAAGCTGTCGTTGGTGACCTCGCCGGCCCACACCAGGTCCCACAGCGCATTGAGTGTTGCGCCGTCGTCCGTTACCCGGGGGCTGCGCCCTCGCATCCCATCAGCGTCGGGCTCGCTGGCGCTCGCGCCGTCGCCGGCGAAGTCGCGGAAGAAACAGGCGCCGCGAGTCGCCAGCACGTCGCGCAACCGGTCGTGCTCAGGTCTGTCGGGCTTGTCGCCGACGGGGGCCAGGCGCGGGAGCAGCAACGGTGCGTCGCCCCGCAAGAACAGCCGCACCCTGCCGTCGTCGCGGCCGAGCGACCCGGCGCCGACCCACATCACTTCGCCGGCGGCCAACAGATCGTCGAGGAGGCGGGGCGAGTAGTCGCGCACGCGCACCGACATGACGTCGCGCTCGAGCACCGACGCCGGCAGAGCGAACCCTTGCAGCTGCTTGATGGCTTCAAAGGCCCGATCGAGGCCGCGCGCCTCGCCGTCGACGCCGTGCCAGTGGGGCAGGAAACGGGTGAGCGCCTCGGCGTCGGTGGGCTCGACCTCCTTGCGCAACGCGGCCAGCGACCGCTGACGCAGCCGGCGGAGGACTTCGGCGTCGCACCACTCGCGCTCGAGGCCGTCGCCGCGCTGGACCGCCGACGCCGTGGGCCTGAACGCGCCGAGCAACAGCGTTCCGTCCCGCGACAGTTCCTCGAGCACCATCTCGACCCGTTCCAACGGAAACCCGAAGCGAGCCGCCGCCTCGGGTGCGAGGAACGGCCCGTGGGTGCGGGCCCACCGGCGGATCAACTGCACGGCGGCATCGGGCACCGGCGCGAGGAACGCATCGGGCACACCGTGCGGGATGACCGCGCCGACCGCGTCTCGATAGCGCCCGGCGTCCTCGATCGCGATCAGACGGGCGTCGCCGGCGACGCGCACCTCGACGGCCCGCCGTGCGGTCACGAGCGCGGCGGCGAAATCGTCGAGGGACCGAGCCCGCAGTTCGAGCTGCGACAGGTCGCCCAACCTGCGCAAGAGGTCGTGGGCGCCGTCGATCGACGTGGCCCAGCGGTCTTCCTCGAGGCACTGCAACTCGGCTTCGAGGCTGTCGAGCGCGCCGGGATCGATCAGGTCGCGCAACTCGTCGGCGCCGACAAGCTCGGCCAGCATGCGGCGGTCGAGCGTGAGCGCTTGCGCCCGCCGCTCGGCCACCGGCGCGTCGTACTCGTACATGAACTGGGCGACGTACGCGAAGGCCAGCGACGTTGCGAAGGGCGACGGCTGCGCGGTGTCGACCGCGGCCACCCGCACCGCCCGGGTCTGCACGTCTTTCATCAGCGAGATCAGCCCGGGAAGATCGAACACGTCGCGCAGGCACTCGCGGTACGTTTCGAGCAGGATCGGGAACTCGCCGTACTTCGACGCCACCGCCAGCAGGTCGGCCGCCCGCTGGCGCATCTGCCACAGCGGCGTGCGACTCCCGGGTCGCCGGCGCGGGAGCAGCAGCGCCCGGGCCGCGTTCTCACGGAACCGTGACGCGAACAGCGCGCTGTTGCCCACCTGGTTGACAACCAGATCGTTGACGTCGTCGGGGTCGATCAACACCATGTCGATCGGCGGGGGCTCGTCGGCCTCGGGCAGGCGGACGACGATGCCGTCGTCGCTCCAGATGGCCTGCACCTCGACGTCGAGCGATTGCCGGAGACGCGCCTCGATGGCCAGCGCCCACGGTGCGTGCACGCGCGCGCCGAACGGCGACAGCACGCACACCCGCCAGTCACCCAGCTCGTCGCGGAAGCGTTCGACGACGAGCTGGCGATCGGTGGGAAGCGCGCCCTGCGTGTACTGACGTTCTTCCTCCAGGTAGGCGCGCAAGTTGACGATGGCCTTGTCGTCCAGCGCGCAGTCGTCGCGCAGCCGGTCGTTGCTCCAGTCGTCGACCTCGCGCAGGAAGGCGCCGACAGCGCGACCCAGTTCGTAGGGTCGACCCAGCTGATCGCCATGCCAGAACGGCATCTTCCCGGGCTGGCCCGGCGCCGGCGTGACGATCACGCGCTCTCGGGTGATCTCCTCGATCCGCCACGTCGTCGCCCCCAGGATCATGGTCTCGCCCACGCGGGTCTCGTAGACGCATTCCTCGTCCAGCTCGCCGACGCGTCCGCCTTCGGGGGTAAACACGCCGAACAGGCCGCGATCGGGGATGGTGCCGCCGCTGGTGATGGCCAGCATGCGGGCGCCGGGTCGGGCCGTGAGCATCCCCTCGACGCGATCCCACGTGAGCCGCGGTCGCAGCTCGGCGAACTCGTCGCTCGGGTAGCGGCCGCTCAGCATGTCGAGGACACCATCGAGCAGGTCGCGAGTGAGGTCGGCGAAGGGGTACGCACCGCGCACGACGGACTCGACCTCGTCGACGGACATGTCGTCCATCACCACCATGGCGACGATCTGCTGCGAGAGCACGTCGAGCGGGTTGCGGGGAACGACGGTCTCCTCGATGAGCCCGTCCCGCATGCGCTGGCTGGTGACCGCGGCCATAATCAGGTCGCCCCGGAACTTCGGGAAGATGCGGCCCTTCGACGGCTCGCCCACCTGATGGCCGGCCCGGCCGATTCGCTGCAGTCCGCTGGCGACGGTGTTGGGCGCCTCGACCTGCACCACGAGGTCGATGGCGCCCATGTCGATTCCCAGCTCGAGGCTGCTGGTGGCGACGAGGGCGGGCAGCTTGCCCGCCTTGAGCTGGTCTTCGATCTCGAGCCGCTGCTCCCGGGCGATCGAACCGTGATGGGCCCGCACCAGCTCGACGGGACCGGTGCCGCTCTGCTCCGACGCCAGCTCGTTGAGGCGCGTAGCCAGGCGCTCGGCCAGGCGGCGCGAGTTCACGAAGATCAGCGTGGACGTGTGCTGGCGGATCAGTTCGAGCAGCTCGGCCTGGATGGCCGGCCAGATGGAGTGGCGCGCCTCGGGATCGCCGGCCGCCGGCCCGCTCAGCACGGGCTCGCCTTCGCGCATCACAGGCCGGCCCAGCTCGCCCATGTCGTCGATGGGAACAACGACCTGAAGGTCGAGCTGCTTGCGCACGCCGGTGTCGACGACGGTGACGGATCGAGCGTGGCCTTCGGAGCGGCCCCCGAGGAACCGCGCCACTTCGTCGAGCGGGCGCTGCGTGGCCGAGAGACCGATCCTCTGAAATGGCGCGCCTCCGGCGCGAGGCTGAAATTGCGCGCCTCCGGCGCGACGGTGCGCCACGTGGCGTTCCAGTCGCTCCAACGATAGGGCGAGGTGGGCGCCGCGCTTGGTGGCCGCCATCACGTGGATCTCGTCGATGATCACGTATTCGACGCTGGCCAGCACCTCACGCGCCGCCGAGGTGAGCATGAGGTAGAGCGACTCGGGCGTGGTGACCAGGATGTCGGGCGGGTGACGGGCGATGTCCCGCCGCTCCTTGTCGGGGGTGTCGCCGGTGCGGATGCCGACGCGCACCCGGCCAGCGACCGACGGGTCCTCCAGCGCGATGCCGGTGAGGGGCGCCCGCAGGTTGCGCTCCACGTCGTAGGCCAGGGCTTTGAGCGGCGACACGTAGAGCACCCGGCAGCGCTGCTTCTCATCCGGCAACGGCTCGGTGAGGAGCCGGTCGAGCGTCCAGAGGAACGCGGCCAGCGTCTTGCCCGAGCCGGTGGGCGCCAGGATGAGCGTGTGCTGACCGGCGCTGATGGCCTCCCAGCCCTGTGCCTGCGCGGCCGTAGGCGCGTCGAACGTGGACGCGAACCAACGGCCGGTGGCCGGGGAGAAGCGCTCGAGCGGATCCACTCGCAGCCAGGCTACGCCCGGGGTGTATCAACTTCACCGGGCCCCTACGTACGCTTTGTCCATGGCCGACAACGACGAGGTAGCCGCCAGTCCCGCCCGCAAGGACCGGGCCCGCCTCGCCGGTGCGGTGGTGGCCGTGGCGGTGATCGTCGCCCTGGCCTTCGACAACCGCCAGGACGTCCGCATTGGCTACGTCCTCGGCGACGCCCACGTCCGGCTGGTGTACCTGCTCCTTGTCACCGCCATCCTCGGGGCGGTGGCCGGGCGCCTGGCCCGCCGGCGGCGGCGGTAGTTGGGGGTACGGTCGATCCGTGGCCGACCACGTCAGCTGGGGCGATCGCCCCACGCTGCGCAATCCCGTGCTGATCACCTCGTTCGAGGGGTGGAGCGACGCGGCCGACGCGGCGTCGAGTGCCGGCCGATACCTCACCGGTGCATGGGGAGCGCGCACGTTCGCGACCATCGATCCTGAGGAGTTCTACGACTTCACCGCGATGCGCCCGAAGGTCCGCCTCGACGATAACTTCGAGCGCCGGATCGAGTGGCCGGCCAACCAGTTCAGCGCCGCGGCGATCCCCGGCGGCGGCCGCGACGCCATCTTCCTGGTGGGAGTCGAGCCCGGCCTGAAGTGGCGGACGTTCTGCGACCAGGTGGTCGACGTCGCCAACCAGCTGCGCGTCGACCTCGTCATCAGCCTCGGGGCGCTGGCCGCCGGCGTACCGCATACCAGCCCGGTCACGGTGATGGGAACGACGACCAGCCCGGACCTGGCCGACCGCTGGGCTCTCGGACGATCGCGCTACGAAGGTCCGACGGGGATCGTCGGCGCGCTCAACGACGCGCTGGGCCGGGCCGGGTTTCCCGTCGCGTCGTTGTGGGCGGCGCTGCCGCACTACGTGTCGCAAACCCCGTCGCCCAAGGGGGCGCTCGCCTTGGTCGAGGCCGTCGGCCGTCTACTCGAAGTCACGATCGCTACCACCGACCTGGAGATCGCGGCGGCGAGCTATGTGCGGCAGGTCGACGAGGTGGTCGAGGCCGACAGCGACGTGGCCGAGTACGTGCGCCGCCTCGAGGAGGACATCGAGGAGGGCGACGGCGACGACGACGAGGATGTCATCGAGGAACACGACCTCCCTGGCGGCGATGCGCTGGCCGCCGAAGTCGAGCGCTACCTACGCGAGCACCGCAGCGAGTAACGCAACGCTCCGCGTCCTGACCCCTTTGACATCCAGATCGTCATATGTTTTAATATCATAAGTATGACGATTGCGGAGGAGGCAGCGCCGCCGGTCCACCGGTTTCCCAACCCGCTCTCGCGCCGCTTCTTCCAGATCTGCACGGCGGCGACGGCGGCGGTGGTCGAGCCCGCCGGTCTCACACCGCTCGAGTTCGCGGTGATGGCCTACGTCAACTCGAAGATCGGCGAGCCCGATATCGATCAGACGAGCCTGGCGGCCCGGCTCGGGATCGACCGCAACAACACGAGTCTGCTGGTTTCGAGCCTCGAAGCCAACGGTCTCCTCGAGCGCCGCGTGAGCGGCACCGATCGCCGGGTCCGACTCGTCCGCCTCACCGGCAAGGGCGAGAAGCTCTTCGCTCAGCTCGAGCCCAAGGCGCTGGCCGGACAGAACCAACTCCTCGACGTGCTCGCTGACGACGAGCGCGAACAGTTCCTCGACATGCTCGTACGCGTGATCGAGGCGAACCGGGCGTTAGCCCGGCCCGGCGCAGGCCGTCGCAAGCGCAACGGCTCGTCATGAACAACCAGGGAGGACACATGCATCCGGTCACCATCATCGCCAGGCCCGCGCCGGTCGATGTCGATCCACAGAAGACCGCGCTCGTCGTCGTCGACATGCAGAACGACTTCGGTTCCGCGGGCGGCATGTTCGACCGTGCGGGCATTCCCATCGACGCGATCCGAGCTGCGGTAGAGCCAACGCGGCAGACGATCGCGGCGGCTCGCCAGACAAGCATGAAGATCGTGTACCTCAAGATGGGGTATCTCCCCGATCTATCCGACCTCGGCGGTGCCGACGCGCCGAACCGGTTGTCCCACCGACGGCTCTCGGTCGGCGATGTGGTGCCCGCACCCGACGGCGGCGAGTACCGAGTCCTGGTCCGCGATACGTGGGGCACCAACATCGTGGACGAGCTCAAGCCCGAACCCGACGACGTCGTCGTGTACAAGAGCCGCTTCAGCGGCTTCTACAAGACCGAGCTCGACGACCTACTCCGAGAACTCGGCGTCACCCATCTCATTGTCACCGGGTGCACCAGCAGCGTGTGCGTCGAGTCGACCGTGCGCGACGCGTTCTTCCGCGACTACCACTGCATCGTCGTGGAGGACTGCACCGCCGAGCCCATCGGGGCCGACTTCCCGCGCAGCAACCACGACGCAACGATGTTGCTGAACGAGGCGTTGTTCGGCGCCGTCTCGACGTCGGCGCACGTCATCAGCGCGCTGAGTTAGGACGCCGCGGCGGCCAGGGCGTCGACGCAGCGGTCGAGTTGGTCGTCGGCGATCACGAGGGGTGGGCAGAAGGCGATGGCGTCGGTCCCGAGCGGGCGGCAGATCACGCCCTCTTGCAGCATGCGATCGCGCACGGCGGAGGGGTCGACGCCGGCGTTCAGCACCGCAGCCCACATCGCCCCGTCGCCGCGCGCACCGGCAATCACGCCCCGCTCGACAAGCTGACGGAGGCCGTCGCCGAGCCGCGAGCCGATCTTGGGCGCGCGGTCGCACAGCGCCTCGCGCTCGATCACATCGAGATTGGCAACGCCCGCCGCGCACGCGGTCGGATGACCGGAGTAGGTGTAGCCGTGTCGCAACATGTAGTTCGGGTCGCTCTCGAGTGGCGCCCGCACGGCGGCGCCGAGGAGCACGCCACCGACCGGCTGGTAGCCCGACGTCACGCCCTTGGCGAACGTGACCAGATCGGGCCTCACGCCGTAGTACTGGGCGCCGAACCATTGCCCGAGGCGGCCGAAACCGCAGATGACCTCGTCGAGGATCAGGAACGCGCCGACGCGGTCGCAGCGCTCGCGCAGACCAGCGAGGTAGCCATCGGGCGGCGGCAGCACGCCACCCGCCCCAATCACCGGTTCGGCGATAACGGCTGCGAGTTCGTCGCCCCGCTCGGCGATCACCGCGTCGAGCGCGTCGAGGTCGTCGAACGGCACCTGCACCACGTTCTCCAACATCGGCCCGTAGCCCTCGCGGTTCAGCGGTAAGCCGGTCGCACTCATCGCGCCGTAGTTCACGCCGTGGTACGACGGCGCCCGGCTCACTATCAGCGTGCGCCGTGGCGCGCCGGCGAGAAAGTGGGCGAGGCGGGCGAGTTTGAGCGCGGTCTCGACCGCTTCGGACCCGCCGGTCGTGAGGAACACGCGCGCGTCGGGCATCGGCGCGAGGGCGGCGAGTCGTTCGCACAACGCATCAGCCGGACCGTTGGTGAACCGGTCGAACGTCTGGTACGCGGCGAGCTTCTTCAGCTGCACAGTGATGGCGTCGATGATCTCGGGCCGGCCATGGCCGACCTGGCAGTACCAGAGGCTGGCCAGGCCGTCGATGTACTCGTTACCCTTGTCGTCGAGAACGGTGGCGCCGCTACCGCCGACGATGCGCACGAAGCCGTCGGCGCCGCGCGCCGGCGGCGCATACGCGTGCATGAAGGGAGGCGGCTGGTCGGTCACGCCGGCTGCGGCGCGAAGCGCGGCCAGGGGCGCCGCTGCTCGAAGATCCGGCCGAGCCGCAGCGGGATCTCGTCGCGGTGGCGCTGCGCCATGACCTGGAGGCCCACGGGCAGGCCTTCGCTGTTGGTGCCGGCCGGCAGCGAGATGGCCGGGTTCCAACACAGGTTGGCCAGCATGGTGAAGGGCACCGCCATCCCAGGCGCGACCTCGCGTCCGTTGATCTCGGTGGGCATCGGTCCGGCGGCCGGGAACGCCGGCACTGCGGTGGAGGGTGTGAGCACCACGTCGACGTCGGCGAACACCGCGGCCACCTCGGCTTCGAGCCGGTGGCGGTACCGCATACGTCGGGCGAACTGCTTGATCGTCATGCCCTCGGTTAGCTCGTAACCGCGGCGCACGAAACCCATCAGCTCACCGGCCCGGTCGGGCCACATGTCCTCCTCCAGCGACAGCCAGCCGTCGACCGCGTTGATCGACATCCACGTCTTGAGCGGGTCGGTCAGCTCGATGCGCCGGTCGACCAGTTCGAGCTCGGCGGCCTCGACCAGTTCGCGGGCGGCGGCCTCGGTAAGTTCGGCCACTTCGGGATCGACCGCGGCGAAACCGAGGTCACACGACCACGTCGCCCGCAGGCCTCGCGTGTCGAAGGACTCGATGGCCTGCTCGTAGC
>JACDEA010000077.1 GCA_013816725.1 Actinomycetota bacterium | reverse complement strand
CGGTGTCGAGGAAGGCCCGCACCATCTCACGGGCGACCTCGGGCGACGTCAGGCGCAAGCCCAGCGCCAGCACATTGGCGTCGTTCCACCGCCGTGCACCGCGGGCGGTTTCGGCGTCGGTGCACAGGGCGGCGCGCACGCCGTCGACCTTGTTGGCCGCCATCGACACGCCCGTCCCGGTCCAGCAGCACACCACGCCGTAGTCGGCCCGCCCGCCCGCCACCGCGGCGCCGACGTCGCGGCCCACGTCGGGCCACGGCTCTCCGTCGGCCACGGTCACCACCTCGTGACCGTCCTGCTCGAGCACGGCGACGATGTCGTCGACCAGCGGCGTGTGCTCGTCGGTGCCGACCGCGATCCTCACGGTTCCGCGCTACCTCAGGACACGCTCGGCGGTGTGCCGTTTCGCATTACGTCAGCGTCGCGTAAATGCAGGTTCGGCGTGCGGCGGGGTGCGGGGTCGAACGTGAGACGGCGCGACGTGCCCGTCCGCAGGCCGCGCTGTTAGGAGCGCGGTCTCCCGCCACGGCCCTGCGTGATCAGTGAGGCCTGCCGCAAACGCAGCTTTTGACGCAGGAGATCTGCGACAGTCCAAATGGTCGCAGCGGTGACGGCGCCAGTAGCTAACCCGACGGCAATCGCCAAGAAGGTGTTGCGGGTCGGCCAATAGATCGCGCTAGTTACGGCGCCGTTGATGATGAATCCGGCAAGAAGACCGATCAGAGCCGGGACGCCGAGCTTTTCGCGCGAGCGTGTTGGGTCCATAGACATTGCCGACATTACTCGGGGCGCCGCGGTGGTCGATGAGGCGGGGAGCTTGGGACTCGCCAGGTTTGACGCAGGCCTGAGGTGGTCAGCGACCCTCGCGCTGGCGATTCCGCTGGTAGCGCGCGGCGGGCACTGCAACCGCTCCTCGACCCCTACCGTGACGTCCGGCTCGATTTCACTGTGGCGTAGATGCAGCAGGTTGGGGCATGCGGGCTAAACAGCCGCCCGCATCGCCGCCCCGTAACCGGCAATCCCGGACGGCTCTTGAAGTGAGCGATGGCCGAAGCCTTAACTGCAAGAATCAACGGAGACTGCCCGGCCATGAGGGGTGGACTCGGCTTCGAGGAGGTCGGTGCGGTACTTCGTTGATACGGAATTCACCGATGATGGTGAGCGCTTTGAGCTGATCTCCATAGCGGTCGTCTGCGAGGACGGCCGGGAGTACTACGCAGCCGTCCAGGGCTACGACAGTTCGGCATTGACGCCTTGGATCGAGGAGCATGTGCTGCCAAACCTGCCGCCGCAGGGCGATCCATCATGGAAGTCGCGGCTGCAGATACGCGATGACCTTGCAGCTTTCGTCTCCGGCAGTGACATCGAATTCTGGACGATGTGCGCATGGGCGGACTGGTCCCTCGTAGTGCGTCTGTTCGGGCGGTTCGAGGACGTCCCGGAGACCTGGCCGATGGCCTGCTGGGATCTGTGGCAGCTAGAAGCCGAGCTCGGAGTCACCCGGGCCGAGCGCCTTCCGGAACCTGAAGGCGTGCACAACGCTTTGATCGACGCCCGTTATCACCATCGGATCCACGAGTCGCTCCGGAGCGTGCAGTCGAGGAGAGCGGCCCAACTCCATCAGGCGTAGGGCACGAAGGGGGGAGACCCACGACGGATAATGTCCCTACCGGGAGGCGCAGATCCTGGTCGACGGCAGGCTACGACTGGGCATCCTGGAAGTGCCGTTCTCGCGCGTTCGCTGCCACGATGATCAACGTGATTGAGCGTCTAGTGGATGTGCTCCCACTCGGACTCTGGCGGCCCGGGAACCTGCGGTTCGGTGGACGGCTCCACTTCTGTTCGGATGGCGTCCGAACGATCGAGTGGAACGATCACGAGATAGCGCGAGGCCGGAAGTTGTTCCCCTACGACGAGAGGGATCGGCGCTGGCCGGACGAATCGGAGTGAGCGCGAGAAGTGCTTCGTTACCGAGCGCTTGCGTCATGCATACTGAACGCGTGGCTCGCCCAACGGCCATCCTGCGCTGGTCGGTCGTTGGTGCGCTGCTCGTTGGTCTCCTCATCGACGCCGCGCTAACGGTGAATCGTCACTTCGAGTACGTGGCAGGAGGCGACTGCGGCGGGAAGTCGTGCATCAACGACAGACATGACAAAGGCATTCGGATCGGGCTGGCTTTTCTCCTCGCCGCGGTAGCGATCGCTGCGTGGCCGCGTCTCGTGCGTCGCTACGGGGACGTCCGGCACGAGGAGTAACCATCGCGCGATGTGCCGTTCTCGCGTCGCGGCGAGACATCCGCTCAAGCCCGTCGTCACCTAAGGCCGCCGAAAGACGAGCAACCCTCCGCGTTCGTCTTCAGTAGTCTCCCCGTGCCCGACAAGGCCGATCTTCCGCGCGACGCCCAGCGACGCAGCATTCGTCGAACGGATGGTCGCGTAGACGTCTTGGCCCAGTAGCCGTGAAGCTCCTAGGACCGCCCGGGCTGCCTCAGTCGCGTAGCCGTGACCCCAGTAGTCAGCTCTGATCACGTAGCCGAGCTCCAGCTCGTTGTCGTGGGGAAAGTAGCCACACAGGCCGACGACCAACCCGATGCGGTCGAGGCGTTCAACTCCCCAGAAGCTGTACCCGAGTCCCGCTTCGTTTTCGATTCGGCGCCCGAGCCACTCGCGGCACGTGTCGAGGTTCGGCTGGCCCCAGGAAACCTTCGCCGTTGTCACGCTGTCGCCAAGGACCGCGAACACGGGCGCTAGGTCCTCTTCGGTCAACGGGCGGATCCGGAGTCGTTCGGTCGTGATCGGAACTACGGACACCGCGAGGGTGTCACGCGCGAGTGCGCGGGACCGAGCTTTTCCGGCATGTGTTGCAAGTCGCCCGGCCGACGGAAGGGGCCGTGCCCGGATCGCCGGAAACGTGGCGCGCTATGTGGCGTTTTCGAGCACACCCGCGAGCCGATCCGCGCAGTTGCGCGGTTCGTCTGTCGGCCAAGCCAGCTTCTGGCTATACTTATGGCTATGTCGTTTGCCGAACAGCTCCCGTTGGCAGACGTGAAGAACAGACTCTCCGAGGTCGTCGAGCGCCTCGAGCGAGAGCACGGCCGGGTCGTCATCACGAAACACGGACGTCCCGCTGCCGTGGTCGTGAGCGTCGAGGACCTCGAGTCGCTCGAGGAGACTCTTGAGGTGCTCGGCGATCACACCCTCGTAGGCAAGATTCAGAAGGCGATGAGCGAGATCGCAGCCGGCAAAGCACGGACCCTCACCAAGGACGAGGCCCTAGCCCTAGTCCGCAAGCGTTGACGCCGGGACTCTACGAAGTCGCTTGGTCACCCACGGCGCGGCGTGACCTGACCAAACTTCCCGAGAAGGTCGCGACGGCAGCGGTCGAGTTCGTCTACTCACAGGTAGCCGAGAACCCTCGACGGACCGGTGCACCGCTTCGTCTCGGGCTTGAGGGGCTTCATGCGGCGCGACGCGGTGACTACCGAGCGGTCTACTCGGTCGACGACGACGAGCGGGTCGTCACCGTGGTCACCATCGAGCATCGCTCCGACGTGTACCGCCGCCGCCAGCGGTAAGTCACACATCCGGGACGTCCCGATCTCGTGTGGTCCGCATGAGATCATCCGGGATGGCTCGCGTCGTTCGCGACTGGTCTGGACGCATCCGGGCTGCCAAGCAAGTTCTTCGCACGAGTCCCTACGACGACGCCAACGGGTTGCCCAGCTCCGCACGAACTCGCCGGGCCAGCCCACATCAGCGGCACGACGCCCACTTCCTGCCTTCCGTCGCTCTGAGGACATGACGCGGGGCCTCGACACCGCCGGGACGAAAGCCGACGCCGCGGGCAAGCGTCTTTCCAACTTGTACACCAAGGAGTGCGGATCGAGCGCCGACGCGCAACGGTTAAACCGCTTCGAGGATCACCACCGGGATGATGCGCCCGGCCGCGGTCTGCTCGTACTCGGCGAAGCCCGGCATCTGCTCCTTCTGCTTCGACCACAGCCGTTCGCGCTCGTCACCTTCGGCGACGCGTGCTCTCACGGTCTTGGTGTCGCCTCCCACCTCGATCTTCGCCTCGAGGTTGGCGCGCAGGTTTAGGTACCAGTGCGGGTGGGTCGGCGCGCCGGCCTTGGATGCGAAGATCACGTAGCGGTCGCCGTCGGGCTGGTACACGAGCGGGTTGACCCGTTCCTGACCGGTCTTGGCGCCCGTGCTGTGGAGCAGGAGCATCGGCGCACCTTCGAATCCGCCCCCGACTTTGCCGCCGTTGGCCCGGAACTCCTCGATGATCTGCTGGTTGAAGTCGTTCATGTCTGCCACAACCCGGGTATACCCACGTTCATGTCAGACAGAGCACGATTTCATGTGACGCCTTTCCACAACGGCTGGCAGGTCAAGGGTGAGGGCGCCGGCGAGTTCGACCAAGAGGCCGTCGTCGACACGAAGGAGCGGGCCATCGAGCTCGCCCGCGAACGGGCCAAGCAGACCGAGCCTTCGCAGATCATCATCCACAAGAAGGACGGTCTCATCGAAGAAGAGTTCACCTACGGGGACGACCCGCGTAACGTTCCTGGGTAGGCGGAGCTGACCGCCGCGATTCTCGATTTCCTCAGGCGGCGGATTCGGTAGCGACGGGCCCGAGAATCGGCGCCAGGCCGGCCGCCACGGCCCGGCTGCTGGCTCGGCGAAGGAAGTGGCGACCGGTGTCGCCCTTCAACAAGATGTCGCTCTGCGCGTTGGGCCGGGCGAGCATCCAGCAGTGACCACCCCACACCCACTGCACCGGCTCGCCCACGATGGCCGAGAACTCCGCCGCCGTGCGTGCGGGAATGCCCCAATCGAGCCGGCCCCATACCGGAAGCACCGGGATGTCGCCCCGGTCGGCCACGACGCGCACCGCGTTCGTGAAGTCACAGGCGAGGAGCATGGCGCCCATGGGTGCGGTGCCGCGCAGCGCCCGGGCGTTCAGGCGTAGGTCGGGCGACGCCGTCGACAAGAAGCTGCGGAGTTGGGTGCGGGCCAGGTCGCCGGTAACGTCGACGACCAGCGACGAGATGATGTCGAGGCCCTGGCCGAGATCGGGGAAGAACGGCCGAAACAACATCGTGAACGGGCCGCGGCGGTCCTTCCACGAGGGGGTGGACACGCCGTCGCGGTAGACGACACCCAACACCCGGTCGGGGTGATCGGCGGCCATCTGCATGGCCACCGCGCCACCCATCGAGTGGCCGAGCACGAGCGCCGCGGGAATCTCGAGGGCGTCGAGCAACTTGACGAGACCGGTGGCGTAGTTGCCGATCTGCGTCTCCTCCCACGTGAATGCCGGTGTTCCGCCGAAGCCGGGAAGGCTCGGGTTCAGCACGCGCACGCCGAGCGAGTGGGCCAGCCGCGTGCTCTCCCGCCAGTACACGCCGCCGCCGGCCAGGAACCCGTGCACATTGAGCACCCACACTCCGGCGTCGTTGTCGGATGCGGCGTATCGCCACACTCGCCCGCCTATCTGCGCGTTGCCCTCGACCATGCGGATGCGTTGCTCGGCCATCGCCCGAAAATACCGGCGTCACTCCGCAAGTTGGCGGACGGTCACGAGTTCGTGCGGACCCGTCGAACCACGGCGCTACGCGCGCACGCCGAGGAGCATCCACTCGGTGATGCGGCGTGGCGCCTCGACCAGCAGCGGGTAGAGGACGCCCCGCTTCGGCATCCTCACGTGGCGACGGTCGTTCTCGACGGCGTGGACGACGTTGCGAGCAACGTGTTCCGCCGTCACCTCCTTGATGAGCCCGAGATGACGGATGCGCGCCACGGCGCGGTCACTGGCGTCGTAGTCGTAGAGGTGCTGCATCATCTCGGTCTTCACCGGGCCCAGCTCCACGAGCGTCGTCCGAATGGGCTTGCCCTTGTATTCGGCCCGGAGCAGCGCGGTGAAATGGCTGAGGCCCGCCTTTGAGGCCGAGTAGGTGACGACGCCGGGCACCGCGTTGGTGCCGGCGAGGGACGACACGTTGACAACGTGGCCGCCGCCTCGGCTGATCATGCGCGGAATAGCCTGACGCGACAACTCCATCGGCGCGACGAGGTTCACCTGGATCTGTCGGGTCAGCGACTCGAGCGTGAGTGCGGCAAACGGACCCGCGTAGTCGAGGGCGGCGTTGTTTACCAGCACGTCGACCGGCCCGCCGTCGCTCTCCACGCGTTCCAGGAGGCCGGCGACCTGATCGGACTCGGCCAGGTCGACCACGTGGGCGGTTCCGCCGAGGCGGCCGGCCAACTCCTTGAGCGCCGCCTCAGTGCGCGCCGCCAGCGCCACACGTGCGCCGGCGCCCGCGAAGGCGATCGCCAGTTGCTCGCCGATCCCCCGTGATGCGCCAGTGATGAGCACCCTCTTACCGTCGAGCTTCATGCGTCTCCTTGGGGTGGGAGTCAGACAGCGGCCGGCGCGCGGACGGGCCCTGGACTGACTATTGCAGGACGGCGTCGATGAGGTGGGGGCCGGGTTCGGCCAGCGCGGCGGCGAGCGCCACGCTGAAGCCCTCGGCGTCGGTGACCGTCGCGGCCTCGACTCCCATGCCGCGGGCCAGCGATGCGAAGTCGATGTTGGGCTTCGAGATGTCGAGCATCGATCGAGCCTTTGGGCCGGCGGCCTCCACCCCGACGCGAGCCAACTCCATGTTCAAGATGGCGTACGACCGGTTGTTGAAGATGACCGTGGTGACGTCGAGGCCCTCGCGGGCCTGGGTCCACAGCGCCTGCAGCGTGTACATGGCGCTCCCGTCGGCCTCGAGTGAGATCACCGGTCGATCGGGGCAAGCCACGGCGGCGCCGGTCGCGAGCGGCAGACCCTGCCCGATCGCGCCGCCGGTGAGCGTGAGCCAGTCATGGGCGGGCCCGCCCGCAGTTGCGCCCGACACCCACAACCCGCTGGTGTTGGCTTCGTCGACGACAACGGCGCCTTCGGGCAGTAGCGCGCCGAGGGCGTCGGCGACCGCTTCTCCGCTGAGGGGCCCCGTCGGCCGCTCGGGACGGGTCGCGGCCTGGAGGATCGGGCGGTGGTCACCGGCGACGAGGTCGGCCAGCGCTTCGAGGTCACCGATCTCGTGGACCTCGCAGTCGTCGGGCACCAGGTAGCTCGGCTTGTCGGGATAGGCGAAGAACGACACCGGCGCCTTCGCGTCGACGAGCACGAGGTGGCGCACACCCGCCAGCTGCATCTGCGCGAACTCGGCGAGGTACCCGAGGCGCTCGATCGCAGGCAGCCCGGCGCCCCGCTCCAGGCGGGCCGGGAACGTCTCGCACAACAGCTTCGCCCCGATGGCGACGGCGATGCGGCTGGCTGCGCGCAGCCCGTCTTCGCGAACCGCCCGCCCGCCCAACAGCAGTGCCACCGGCTCGTCCGACGCCAGCGCCTTGATGACCCGATCGACGTCGCCCTCGACCGCTCTGTGCCGATCCGCGACGCGTGACGCGTCGCGGATCTGCACAGAAGCGTTCACCTCGCCCCACGACGCGTCGGCCGGGAGGATCAAGGTGGCGACTTCGCCAGGGGGTCCCATCGCCGCGGCAACCGCGTCGAGCGCATCGGGCGCGACGGCGTCAGCGGACATCGACCGGCGGACCCAGCGCGAAACGGTGCCGGCGACGGCGTCGATGTCTGACTCCAGTGGTGCGTCGTACTGCTTGTGGTGCGTCGCGTGGTCGCCGACGATGTTCACCATCGGCGTGCGGGCCCGGCGCGCGTTATGGAGGTTGGCCAACCCATTGCCCAAGCCGGGCCCGAGGTGCAGGAGCGTGGCCGCGGGACGCTCCGCCATGCGGCCGTAGCCGTCGGCCGCGCCCGTGACCACGCCCTCGAACAGCCCGAGCACCGCACGCATCTCGGCGACGGTGTCGAGGGCGGCCACGAAGTGCATCTCGGACGTGCCGGGGTTGGTGAAGCACACCGTCACCCCGGCGTCGGCCAGCGTGCGGATGAGCGCCTGGGCACCGTTCATCAGAACAAGACCCCCGGGTTGAGAATGTTGTTGGCATCAAACGCCACTTTGATGCGCCGCATGAGGTCGACCTTGACCGGGTCCTCGAGTTCGAGGAAGTACTTCTTCTTGGCCCGGCCGATGCCGTGCTCGCCCGAGATGGCGCCCCCGAGCGACATCCCTAGCTCGAACATGCCGCGCAGGAACTTGTGGCGCACTTCCTCGTCCTTCTGGAACACCGACATGTGGATGTTGCCATCGCCGGCGTGACCGCACCCGGCGATGAACGTGGCGTGGCTCTGGGC